>CAJXRM010000037.1 GCA_913059205.1 uncultured Flavobacteriales bacterium | reverse complement strand
TACACAGAGTAGATCGTCGGCAGCGTCAGATGTGTATAAGAGACAGGGATATTACTTTACGGTAATTCTATTCGGACTATTCTCCGCTATTTCGGTACAAAAATGTGTACGAGATCGTGCTGAAGGTATTGAAGTGACTGACATTTACTACGGTTTAAGTTGGTTCACAACCATAACTTCAATCATTCTCTTGGTCGTTGGATTGCGCAATGCGGATATGTGGTTGAGTGAAAAAGGATTCTATGGAATGTCGTTTACACTCGCATTATTCGCAGCAATTGCCGTTCAAAAGAACACACGTGACACTAAACTTTTTAAGGAGGATGAATAATCCGATTTTAAGTTAGGAGAAGCCTCGATTTATCGGGGCTTTTTCTATATTTATAGCCATGAAAAACATCCTAATCTATTCGTTAGTGGCGGCTGCTACCATTCTACTCTCCTTGTTTTTGCCGTATGAGTCGCATGACATGCAAACTGGCGGTTTATTTAAACCTCAAGTGATGATCGGATATGGCTATACAACTTCTGGCCTTAGTCACGTTTCCGCCTTTTTTCCAGCGTTTTTCATTCTGATATGCCTAGTAATCATAAAATTGAATGAAAGTTTAGCCACTGCCATTGTCGCTTTGGTGATAAGTTTTGGAAATTTGATTTATATGGCGTTTTTAGCTTTCATTCTGCAATTTCATTTGAATTTATTCAATGGTCCAACGAATTATGAACTGGAAATTGGCTATTATATCGCTCTTTTAGCTGTATTCGCTTATTTGATTGTGTCAGTAATACACTTAATTACTGTTATTCGTAAACGCCGAAATCCGAAACCAACACCTGAATCTATCTCTAATTCAGATTTACTGGATGATGCTCTAGACTTCTAACGTTTGGTGAGTTTAACACGATAAGGAGTTGAAAGCATCGTAAACGCTAAAATCTCTTCAATTGGGTTATTGTCAGCCACCATTTCAACATTGAAGTTTCGAAAAAGCATTGACAGCACCATTTTCATTTCCAGCATCGCTAAATTTCTTCCAGGACAGAAGCGCGGACCTGCTCCAAATGGCATAAATGCGTCTGTGTTGTGCATTGGACAGCGAGATGCTGCTATCCATCTTTCTGGATTAAATTGTTCAGCATTGGTGAAATAGGTCTCACTTTTGGCACCTATTCGAGTTTGAATTACCAAGCGATGTCCCTTTTCGAATAAATAACCATCCACTTCAATGGTTTCGGTAGGTTCATTCAGAACGATTGGAGCTACAGGTTTTAAGCGCATCGTTTCATTTGCAATGGCTTCTGTATATTTTAATTGATTATGATGCTCGTATTCTTGAAACAAAATATCTTCTTTTAGGACCGCATCAACTTCCGACTGAAGTGTTTTTATGGCTGATGGATTTTGAATCAACTCCACAATGGACCACGCCAAGGTGTGAGCAGTTGTATCTTCACCAGCCATCAACAGAATCAGCAAGTTACCTTTAACCTCTTCATCGCCAAAACCATCAATCGTTTCTGCCGCAACAAGTATAGCCTCAAGGACATTGCTCGGGTTTTCGCGCAGAGCAGGATTTTGAGCAATTCGCGCCTTGCCTTTTTTGATGATTTCGTCAATAAAAATATGGATCTCATTTAGTGATTTCTCAAAATCCTTGTCCTTTTTTGTTTTAAAAATCTTGTGAAAAGGAATTGGTTCATTAATTCGTTTAAAAATCATTGGAAAAACCTTCTCCAAATGATCTTGAATCACTCCTCCCTCCTCTTCTATGGTATTCATCTTTATCCCAAAAGCAATCGAGGTAGTCACATCAACCGTAAAGCGCAAGAAATCTTGTTGAAGATCAACTTCATTGCCTTCTCTAGCGTCTTTCTCCCATTTGTGGTACAAACGCTCAGTAATTTCTTTTAATTCAGGAAAGAACTGAATTTGATGTTTTACATCCAATCCTTTGGTAATAATAGATCTGTGTTTTTCCCAATCTCCATGCTCCGCGTTAAACAATCCGTGTATCCCTTGCTCACGAATAATTCGGTTCAATTTTGATGCCCGTTGAAATTCTTTGGGACGAAGCTTTAAAATCTTTTGAATCAGTTCTGGGTTGGAAATCACTATCAACTTAATTCCAGCCAACTTAATTTTAAACACATCACCGAATTCTTTCTCCCAACTTTCAATTTGTAAATGCAAGCGCGAAACATCAATTTGGAACATGTTGCCCAAATACGGTAGACCTTTTGGTCCATTTAGTGTTTTATATGTTTTTACCTCTTTCAAAGATTATTTATATGGCCAACCATTGAAACCACCTTCCAAATCATACACTTCACTAAATCCCATTGAATTTAAGATTTCAGCAGTATTGGCACTGCGGCGACCAGATGCACAATAAACCATCACAGGCTTTGTTTTATCAAGCTTTTCAAGTTGCTTTTTAAAATCTGCACCATTGAAGTCAATTTGAACAGAGTTTTCTATTTTCCCACCTTTTATTTCAGGAGTTGTTCTAACATCAATCAATTGAACTGAAGCATCGCTAAGTTTTGCTTTAAAATCCTGCGGTGAAAGCACTTTAGAAATCGTATTGCTTTTCTCCGTTCCAGATCCATTGTCTGTTTGTGCATCGGTGCAAGCCGTAAATAAAAAAAATCCTGCAACCAGTAAAGTAAATTTTGTCATACTATTTAATTGTTAATTTTCTGCAATTTAGCGAATGATAACTCAACTAAAGTAACAAAAGTTACGTAGATAAGCTTACTTTTGCAATCCAATCGAAATGATAAAATATGTTATCTAAAGAAGCACTTAAAGAGAAAAACTCACAATTCTGGAATGATTTCAGAAAATCGATGAATAAAGTGACTTCTGTTTCTGGACGACAAATAAATTGGATCAATTACCCAACCAGCGTAAAAGACGTGTATGTCCGAATGGAAGTCGATGCACATGGTGTACGCTTGTGCTTTGATGTTCAACCAAAAGATGACGGTGTTCGGGCAATAATCTGGGAACAGATGACTGAATTAAAAAAGCTTATGCAAACAGAGATGGGGATTGAAGCCAACTTCAATGAAGAAAGCCACTTCTGGAACGGTAGATTGATTTCGCGAATAAAATGGGAAGACAATACACTAAATTATTACAATGAAGAGGACATTCCTAAAATCATTGATTTCCTTAAAGATAAACTTGTTCGCTTTGACAAATTCTATCAAGAATACAAGGATATTTTGATCAATTTAACTAATTAGAACCTTTTCACTATTTTTGATGATATGAATAAAATTATTGCGCTTTTAGGATTACTTACAATTTCCATTACTGTTCAAGGACAAATTGAAATTTACAATGAAGACTTTGAAACAGCTGGCATTCCTGCATCTTTTACTATAGTTGATAATGACGGATTAACGCCTAACGCTTCAGTTTCGGAATACACCGATGCATGGATAAACAAGGTTGATCCGTTAGACCCGATGAATACTGTGGCGTCTTCTACATCTTATTTTGAACCAATTGGTGAAGCTTCTCGATGGTTAATCACGCCGTCAATCGTTCTTGGACCAACAGGAAATGTACTTTTTTGGGATGCTTTATCGCATGACCCTTCATTTCCAGACGGATACAGAATTCTCGTTTCTCGAACAGACACGCAATTGGCAAGCTTCACAGACACTTTGTTCTTTGTTATTGGTGAATTGGCGGATGAATGGCATACGCGTCAAGCTAGTTTAGGTAGTATTGGTTTAGATGGTGAAACAGTTCACATTGCATTCATCAACGAAACAGACAATGGATTTAAATTATATATCGACAATATTCGCGTTGAAAAGGAAAACTTTCTTGCCATAGATGAATTCAATGAGCTGAACCTTATTGTTTATCCCAATCCAGCGCAAAACTCAATTGCGATAAAAAACATGCCACAAGATGCTTATATTCAAGTCATTGGTATGGATGGCAAGCTAATCTTAAGCTCAAGCCATTCCACAATCGATATTTCTTCACTCACGAGTGGCAAATACATCGTTGAATTGATTTCAAATACGCATATCTCTAGAACATCCTTTGTTAAAATCTAGAGTTCTGGAAAGGGTTTAATTTGAATGGAGTAAGGAATCTCAGACTTTTCAGTAACGTTTAGCAAGACACTATCTTCAGTGATGTAAGGAACAGTGAAGCACCATTTCTTATCATCAAATTGAATTGTCATCAAACGTTTTTTTGAATCTAAGTTAAACACCCCTTTTCGCACAGGTTTGCGTGCTAGATCTTTCATTGGAATTAAATCACAATGACCGTTATGGTGAAAAATTAAAAGGTCTTTGTTCTCATGTTTCACGGGAGCGATATTTGCATCTTGCAGAAGCATCTTATTTACAATCCAGACCTTACTGTTTGAATCTGTAAATAAACTTGTGTAATCCACCGACTCAAGCTCTATTCCCGTTGTGCAGGAGGATAAAATTAAAGTCCCAATTAACAGTCCTTTCTTCATTTAGAACAACATTGTATTGTCCATCAACGATTGATATACAATTTTAGAAACAGAATCTTTTACAGCTTCTTTAACACGACCGAAGCCACCTCCACCGTCAATTGCTTCCACTGTTTTAAAATGATATTTATTCTCCTCCCAAACAAAAAGACAGTTTAAAAACGCCTCATCTTCAGGGATATAGAAACGTACAATTAAATCTTTAATTCCACTCTTTGATTCGCGTGTAGCGATTAGATTCCCACGAAAACCGTTCACTTTAACCAATTCATTGTTTTCTCGTTCAAAAACAATTAAATGTCTCATTGGTAATTTTGCTTCTTGGTTTTTAAGCACGGTCAAAGCTTTTACTTGCAATAAAAAAGCATCGTTCAATCCCTTGTTATTATTGTATTTCGTGAATTTAAAATGTTCAGCTGAGCAAGGAGCACAAATACTCCCTTCCACTTTTGCAGTGTCGCAAATATCAAGTTCTTTTAATAAATTGAATTCCAACTCAGTGTCAAAATACGTCTTGTCAAAAAGAGTTTCGATATGCGTTATATCTCCTACTTTAAGCTCAGTTGACTCGCCGTCCTTCGCGCTTTCCACTTCATCTTTACAAGATACCAACACGATGATTGACAGAAATAAATAGATACTCTTTTTCATGGTAATATAATTCAATTTTCAGAAAAAGTTACGGAAATACGCTTAGCGCCTTATTCATGGTTACATTAAACTTCTCCTGATCAATTCCAGTTGCAATATTTTGCTCATTGAACCATTCAAGAGCCAATTCAGTTGGCATATTGCCGGTCAAATCATCTTTGGCCATTGGACATCCACCAAAACCCTTTATAGCTCCATCAAATCGACGACATCCAGCATTATACGCAGCTTCTACCAACGATTTAGCATTTTCAGGAACGGTATGCAAATGTGCTCCAAACTCAACATTTGGCAGGCTTGGAATTAGTGTTTTAATCAATGAATTCACGCTTTCCGGGTTTCCACAACCAATTGTGTCGGACACAGCCTGTATTTTTATATCTAATTTTTCGTACAACTTTTCAGCCCAGCCTGTCACAATATCTGGATGCCATTCATCTCCATAAGGATTTCCAAAACCCATTGAAAGATACAGTACTACTTCTTTGTTGTATTTTTTTGCAAGATTTTGAATAGCTTCAACACGCGTGAAAGCATGCTCAATTGATGAGTTCGTGTTTCTTCTTTGAAACTGCTCAGATACAGAAAAAGGAAAGCCTAAATAATCGATACGCTCAAATTGAACAGCTAAGTTTGCACCACGCTCATTCACAACAATTGACAACAATTTAGAGTCACTTGGATTCAATGAATCCAGTACTTCAGCCGTATCTCTCATCTGAGGAATTGCCTTAGGAGAAACAAAACTTCCAAAATCAACTGTATCAAAACCACAATCCAATATGGAGTTAATGTAGTCAATTTTAGTAGCAGTTGGAATGAAATCGTGTAAACCTTGCATTGCATCACGAGGACATTCTATCATTTTCAATTTATGCATTCTTAAAAATACTTTTTTAAATTAAGATTGCGCTAATATCGCATTATTAATTTGTTTAATTAAGCGTGGTCCTTCATAAATAAATCCAGTATAGACTTGAATTAAACTTGCTCCTGCGTTTAATTTTTCAATTGCGTCTTCTGCCGAATGAATTCCGCCAACGCCTATGATTGGAAATGACTTATTGGATTTCTCTGATAAATAGCGAATTACCTCAGTAGATCTATTTCTAACAGGCTTGCCTGATAATCCCCCTGCACCGATTTCTTCTATTCTTTTTTCAGAAGTTTTAAGTCCATCTCTTGAAATTGTGGTGTTGGACGCTATTACTCCATCTAACTTCACTTCATCAATAATCTCAACGATATCATCCAATTGCTCATTTGTCAAATCAGGTGCTATCTTCAGTAAAATTGGCTTGCGATTTTCTTTTGCCGCGTTTAAATCTTGTAAAGACTTTAAAAGCTTTTTCAACGGTTCCTTTTCCTGCAACTCTCTCAAGTTTGGTGTATTGGGTGATGAAACATTTACGACAAAATAATCGACATATGGGAACAAGGCATTGAAGGAAAAAACATAATCATCAGTTGCACTTTCATTTGGGGTGACTTTATTCTTTCCAATATTGCCACCGATGATAACAGATGTCTTTCGTTTCTTTAAATTTTCTATGGCATTTTGAACTCCGTCATTGTTAAACCCCATACGATTAATTATTCCGGAATCTTCTTTAACACGAAACAATCGCGGTTTTTCATTCCCAGGCTGTCCGACTGGAGTTACAGTTCCAATTTCAATAAAACCAAAGCCACAATACGCTAAATCATTATACATTGAAGCGTTTTTATCAAAGCCTGCCGCAAGTCCAACGGGATTTGGGAATTTAATTCCGAAAACTTCTCGTTCCAATTTATTCGATTTAACCAAATACATTTTTCTCCAAAGAGATTTCATTCCTGGAACTGATAAAGTAAAGCGAATTAACTTAGCTGTAAAGTAATGTACTTTTTCAGGATCGAATAGAAAAAGGATTGATCGAAGTATTTTATACATTGAAAATAATTTTACACAAAGGTATAAACGACAACGAGGTGACATCAGCCACCTCGTTTAATTCTTTCAAGAAAATATTAACAATTGGTTAGAACTTGTAACGTCCTTTCCATTTGTAAGATCTTCTTTGTTTCGCGTAATCTTTATACGTAATGTTTCTTGCTACCACAATGTTTAAATAGAAGTATGCATCTTTTTGCTTATCACCTCTTTGCTGTCCAGTACCAAACCATGTTGTGTTATTTACACTTGGATTTGACATTACTGCTGACTCTGTACCGTAAAACGTTTGAAGTAAATTTCTATCGTAGTAAGTAGTTCCAACATCATCAATGTAGTCTGAGAATGTTTTAACGTAAGTTGCTTCAATTCCAATTCTCCACATTCTGTTGATACCCATTCGAATTCCAATACCAGCTGGTACTGTTGCTGTTACCGGTAACGTTTCTTTTGCTCCATCAGTCAAACCTTGTCCTTCTGTGTGCAAAGGTCTCAAAGCTGTCCAACTTCCATTGTATTTACCTTTTGGGTTGAAATAAGCAATACCAATACCACCAAAAGCATACAATTGAAAGTTTTTATCTTTCATTTTTTTGCTGTGACCTCTTAAGTCATATCGGTTACCGTATTTCTCATTGGCTATTATGATTAATTCAATTCGCTGAGAAAGCTCAACTATGATACTTCTAAAGTTTAAATTTCTTGAATTACGAATTACCTCTTGTGTTTGCGCATCATCACCTCTTAACAATCCAACATTCAATGAAGAAGTAGTTGCCCAATATGGGTGGAATCTATAACGAAAACCGATCATTCCACCATATCCTGTTGATGGTAAATCCAAATCGACAAGACTATAATCCTTCCCTATTTGGTTTCGCCCACCCAAATCACCAAGGAATTGAGTTGCTCCAGCACCAAATAATATCTCCTTTTTATTCAAGGACCAATTACGTTGCGTGTTGAAATTTGTATGCTGACTAATAGCTGTAAACGTGAATGTTACTGCAATCAGTAGAATTAGGTTAGCTAAATATTTCATAGTTCAAATCAAATGCTTGCGGACAATGCCGAAATTCATGATGTCAAAAGTAAGAAATGTTTTTTGATACACCAAAAAGCGGTGTTCTTTTTTATCAAAATTTCATTGTTAATTAACTTACTCTCAATTCCAACGAATAAAAATGGTAGTTTAATTATTAATTGGTTTGTAGTTAATTGAAGGCAAGGTAAAGACTCGACTTCTTTCATCAACGGCTTTAATATTTGTTATGAAAATCATTTGACCAATGTTGTAGTTTTCAATTGTCTTATGCAAATGAGCTGGAATCGTATTTCCTTCGACCTTATCAACAACGTTTGATTTACCATTAAAGTAGTTAAACTCAAAGGAAGTCACTTTTATTCGTGGATTCAATTCAATTCCCGTTTCTGAAAACAAATCGTTTAACGAAATTTCTCCTGTAAAAACTCCCGCAATATGAGGATATTTACTGTTTGCAGGGACTTTTCGAGTTTCGACCGGAATGACTTTAACAATGTCTATCACCGCTAACTTCTCTTCTTCTTTGATGGACTCAACCCTAACCGTTTCAGCAGTATAGCTAGAAGAAATCTTTTTCTCATCAATAGTGGTAGTCGGTTTTATTACTTCTTCCGGTACAATCTTAGTATCAACTTCTGGCTGTTTTTCAGCCGTGACTGAAGATAAAATTGGTTTTTCCTCGACCTTGTTCTTTTGTTCATCCTCTACAACTTTGGCAATTGTTGGATTTAATGACACAATTGAAATTGTTACCGCAAAGACAGCAATTCCAATTGGACCGTAAAACCAAGGATTATTCCATGTGGCATTCGGTAATTGTTTAACCTGAGATAAGACATTCGAAAAATCTTGTTTAGACTCAATATAGTCGGAACCAAGTCGTTCACGATCTACAATGGTTTGTGTTTTTTTCATGTGATAGTGTTATTTCATAAATAGTGTTTTCAATCGTTCAACGGCTCTAAAAGCCTTCACCTTCGCATTGTTTTCTGTTAATTCTAAAATTTCTCCTATTTCTCGATAAGATCTTCTTTCAAAGTAACGCATTTCAATAATTTCTAAATCGCTGTCTTTTAGCTCTTTCAAGCATTTAAGTAAGCGACTTTTGTTTGCTGCAGAATCGTCTTCTTCAAACTCTTCAATCATTTCAAACAAGTGCATGCTTTCCACGCATGTTGTTTTTCTTGCTTTTCTATCTCTGTAAGCCTGATATAGCTCACTTTTAGCAATACGGTACAGCCATGATGAAAACGGAACTCCACGGTATTCAAATTTATGGAGATTACTCATCGCCTTAATAAAGACTTGAGATGTAACATCAAACGCCAAATCTTGATCATCCATCCGCTGATAGACGTATCGAAATATCTGTTCATGATATTTCTTGTACAAAGGCCCAAATCTCTCCGGATCTTTTTTCGCACTGCTAATCCAGGACAACTCCTCTTGGAGTATATCACTAGTTTGGTGATAAACTGGGTTCACTGCCATGGTTTCTGGTTTTATTTGTTCTAGCTTTTGGAGTTGGCTTGCAGACCTTCTCCAAGGTTATAACAATCGTTTATACTATTGGTTACAATACAAAACGTTAAAAATGATTAATTATTATGCGTGCTTAATTAAATATTTAGTAAAAATAAGGTTTCAGTAGTCTTCTAGTGATTTTAAAAAGTTTTTTAAATCACCAATTTCTGCCTTCGTCAAAGAAAAAGGTTTTAACTTTTCCTGATTTACACCTCCATCACCTCCTTTCGCATAATACTGAATGACTTGATCTAACGTTTTCAAAGTGCCATCATGCATATATGGAGCTGTTACGGTAACATTTCTTAGACTTGGGGTTTTAAAAAAACCAATGTTAGTTGAATCATTGTTAATCCGATACCTTCCTAAATCCGAGCTATTAAGCGTAGTTCTGCCATTGTTATGCAACTCAAAATCTGTAAAAAATGGAGCTGAATGACATTTAACACAATTGAGTTTTCCGGAAAACAATTTCCAACCTCTTTTCGCTGATTCGGAAATTGCATTCGATTTATTTTGATAAAAAAAATGATCAAAAGCTGAATTATCACTTACCAATGTTCTTTCGAACGCAGCTATACTTCTTGTAAGAACCCATGCATCAAAGTCTCTGTTGAATATTTTTCTCGCTGCAGTTTGATACTCAGCGTCGTTTCGAAGCTTCATTATGACTTCAGGCATGGACGCTCCCATTTCATTGTGGTCCAAAATCGGAACTAAAACCTGTTCTTCCAGTGTTTTGACTCCTCCATCAAACATAAGTCGTGGCGCGAATCCAACATTAAAAAGCGATGGAGTATTGCGAAAGGCTTTTCTACCTTTAACACCTTTTGCCAAATTATGACCATCTGACAAGGCCATGTCGGGAATATGGCATGTAGCACACGAAACTTCGTTATTCAACGATAAGCGTTGATCAAAAAACAATTTTCTGCCCAAAGCTATTTTTTCGTTGGAACTTGCGTTGTTTTTAGGCTGAATCATTTCACCAAAGGGAGAAACAGATTCATTTGATTCCGATCGACATTGGACTAGGAAAATACCACTTATTGAAGCAAGAAAAATAAAGCGAAGTATTGTCTTCATGAACTTAAACAAAGTGAAAGTCAACAAAGTACGAAAAATTACTTTTTAGAAACAATGTATATCATCTCTTTTTCAATCAAACGATAACGACGCACTAATTCTGGCGCGTATTTTTGATTTACGTCAAAAGTTTCCACTTCAAAACCTACTTTTTTGAACCATTCTGGGTAATCATTACCGAATAAACGAACATGGTCTTTCTGCCAAAAGTGTTTTTCTCTTTCTTCTGGAGAAGTAATTGACGGGTCTTCATAGGTGGTTTCTCTAGTATAATCCAACGGAACTTGCATAATTCCCCACCCTCCTGGTTTCATAACTCGATACAACTCTTTAATACATTGATTCGCATCTTCTACATGCTCCAAAACATGATTGCAAAACACAACGTCAAAACGATTGTCTTCTAAAGGAATATCGTGCAAATCAAAATGAATATCTGCAATAGGTGAAACTAAATCTCCGGTTAAATAATTTAAATTCGTTTGTTTTTTAAACTTCTTATGAAAACACTGCTCTGGTGCGATATGTAAGACATCCAATTTTTCTGCTGTGAAGAAATTTGACTCATCTTTTAAATACAACCACATCAAACGATGACGCTCAAGCGTTAAATCATATGGACATAAAACATTCTCTCTGTGCGCCACGTCAGAACCATATGAAAGAAACTTGGAAAAACTTTTTTCACATACTGGGCATTCAACCTTATCTCCTTTGTACAAAAGTGGAGCGACCAATTTAAAAGGATAACTCAGGCGAATTAATAATGGCCTTGGCAATTTGTTCAATAAGAATTTATAGAGTTTTTTCATGATTTAAAAAATCTTCCACAAAGATAATCAAACAAAGAGATTTTTTAGTTTTCATTAATGTAAAAGGATTATTTATAACTATTCACTAATTTTACCCTGCTTGAAAAGAATAATTATCATATCATTCCTAATATTTACAGGACTTGTGCACGCGCAAAAGGAGAAGGAGCCTATCAACGACTCAATTCCCTTTGAAATGTTTAAAAACGACGTCATTATTTCTACTGACCTCGGCTTTTACTCCGCACCATTTAGTATTAAAGATAATTATCAGCTTGGAGTTTCAACTTTGAAGTTTAAAAATAATCCGAAACTAGTTGCAGGACTTGGCTTTTCCTATAAGTGGTTTGCGTTGCGTTTTGGTATAGCATTACCAGTAAATCTTAAGTCCAAAACTAAATTTGGAGAGACTGACTATTACGATATTGGTTTACGCTTTAACCTAAAACAGACGTTTACAGCTATAGAGTTTAGAAATTACAAGGGATTCGCTATTAAAGACGCGTATAAATGGAATGATTCCATTGCAGATAACGGATCGGTGAATCAAATTAGACCCAACACAACTTCTATAAGCGTCTCTGCCAACGTGTGGTGGTTCAAAGGGAAAGAGTTTAATTATCAAGCCGCGATGGGCAAAGTTGGTCATTATACCGGTGAAGGAAAAACATGGTATTTTAAAAGCACACTGAATCTTTTTGGTGTTTCAAATCTATATGAGACACTTGTTCCTACTGAGTTACTCGACACAAGTGATAGAGTTAATGCAAATGGTGTTGGCGCTGTAGATATTGGGTTTATTCCTGGTTACGCATACGTGAATAGAATTAAAAATTGGCAATTCTCTGTTATCGCAGGTCTTGGAGGAGTAATACAAGCGAAATACTATACTAAAGGAAGTGAAACACGTAGTTTTTTGGGGATAGCTCCACGAATTGACCTTAATCTAATGGTAGGATATTCTCGTCCAAAATACTTTATTCTTTTAACTTCTGATTTCGATATTAAATCGGTAAATATTCAAGACTTAAATTACAACCAATCCTATTACAATGTGCGTTTAACAGGTGGATTTAGAATAAAAACGAAACAAAAGAAATCTAAACAAAAGGACTTGAAGATACGGGAATTAACCATGCTTCCCTCAATTGCTCCAAAGTTGTAATCATAGGATTATAAACAGAATGATTCTTAAAGTTTTTTAGATCCGAAATATGCACTGATTCTAACTCACTTTCGTCTTTTGTAATGATTAAATTCATTCGGTTAAAGAAGTTAATCTTTAACTCGCTTTCCATAGCCTTTACAAATTTCACAGAAGAATCGATTGAACAACCAGAAGCATTCGCCTGCGACTCATCGACAGCAAGAATTAAAAACCGATTTTTGTATATTAACGACTCTGCTTTCAATCCAACACCATGTGCCGTCCATTCACGAACAAACAATGAAGATTGGTTGTTTAAATAATCAACCTCAGTCGGGTTCAATTCTCGATCTGCGGTATAGACCCAAACTTTACTTTTATCGTTTAAATTTTCAAAAAACATGTTACAAGTCTGCTGCAGTAGCTATTAATTCAGCAACGTCTAATACTTGAACAGAGCCTTCTTTTTCGAAATTTTTAACACCATCTGTCATCATCGTATTGCAAAAAGGACAACCCGTAGCAATTATATCAGGCTGAAGCTCTAATGCCTCTTCAGTGCGTTCAATATTGATTTCCTTATTTCCTTTTTCCGCCTCTTTAAACATTTGCGCTCCACCGGCACCACAGCATAAACCTTTCGTTTTACAGCGTTTCATCTCAACAAGTTCACTGTCCAACTTTTCTATCAAAGATCTTGGCGCTTCATAAACGTCATTTGCTCTTCCTAAATAACATGGATCATGAAAAGTGATTTTTTTCCCTTTAAAAACTCCACCGTCTTTAATAACCAATTGACCCTGATTAATCAATTCTTGAATTAATTGTGTGTGATGGATTACCTCATATTTACCTCCAAGTTCTGGGTATTCATTTTTTAAAGTATTAAAACAATGTGGACAAGCTGTGACAATCTTTTTGACTTCATATCCATCTAAAACCTGAATATTCATCATCGCTTGCATTTGAAAAGTAAATTCATTTCCAGCTCTTTTTGCAGGATCTCCGGTACAGCTTTCTTCCGCTCCAAGAACCGCAAAGTCTACATTACAATTGTTTAATATCTTAACTAGTGCTTTCGTTATTTTCTTAGCACGATCATCAAAACTACCAGAACAGCCAACCCAAAATAAAATATCTGGAACTTCGCCTTTGGCCATTTTTTCAGCCATTGTTGGTACAACTAAACTCATAATCTATTTCTTAAAAACTTGTATACTCACCTTTTCTTCTACTAAATCAGAAAATGTCCCCTCATATCTTGTCGCACGAACAATGTGATTGTCTATCCAATGATAATTCCCACCTCTTGGCTTACCCATTAACATTCCGTGGTATTTAAAACCGTGCTTATCAAGCCATTCTTCAGTTACAGCTCTGTGCTCTTCTACCCTTGAAGTAAAAAATGTAATGACATGCCCCAAATCGTACCAATTGTTTATTGTCTCTAATGCATCAGGATACAAAGCCGCAGTTGCCATTCGCTCAGGTTCCTCATTTGGAATATCATCGCAAATGGTTCCATCAATATCAATCATATAATTCTTCACCTCTTCTGGAAGAACTGGCGAAATTTTCTTTCCGTTTACAGAAGTCTCCTGTAATTGCTCATCAATCTTCATTTGCCCAGTTTAATCGGTCAGTTGGACTAAATTGCCAAGGTGCACCGTTATTTTCAATATTTGTCAACATTCCAGTTAATTCAGTAGGAACTTTTGATTCCTCCATCACTAGATATCTTCTTAAATCAATTATAATAGATAATGGGTCGATATTCACAGGACATTCTTGCACACATGCATTGCACGATGTACATGCCCAAAGCTCTTCTTCAGTAATATAATCACCCAAAAGGCTTTTACCATCATCATAATCCTTTCCATGTTTCCAGCGATTTTCACCAACTTCCTCTAGACGATCTCTGGTATCCATCATAATCTTTCTAGGAGAAAGTAATTTACCTGTAATGTTAGCTGGACAAGATGATGTACAACGTCCGCATTCTGTACAGGTATAACTGTCCATCAAATTTTTCCACGTTAAATCCGTTACATCTTTTGCTCCGAAACGTTGAGGCTCCGTTGCTCCTTCCGGAGGTGCGGCAAATGGATCTGCCGTTGGGTCCATCATTAATTTCACCTCGTTTGTTACAGACTCCATATTCGTGAACTTCCCTTTCTTTTCTAGATTTGAATAGAAGGTATTCGGGAAAGCCAAGAAAATATGGAAGTGCTTAGAGTAAGGTAAATAATTCATGAATGCAAAAACCATTAAAATATGTCCCCACCATCCAATTCTCTCTAGAATATGAAGTGAGTCAACACTCATACCATCAAAAAGCAAAGGACCAAGCGTACTACTTACAGCAAAACCATAAGATTCACCTGTTGCCGCTAAATGCATTACTTCATCTGCTCCGTTCATTGTAAAAATACACGTAACAAGCACTAACTCCATAAATAGAATCATGTTTGCATCCATTTTTGGCCAGCCTTTCATTTCTGACATAACCAATCGTGGTACTTTTATCAAATTTCTTCTAGATAGGAAAACGATTGTTGCAACCAAAGCAAGTAAAGAAAGAACTTCAATAAAACTTATTACAAATGTGTAAAATCCTCCTAACGCTTCTTTAAAGAAACGATGTGAACCTGAAAGACCATCAATAAAAATTTCAATTAACTCGACTTGCGTCAACATAAACGCTCCATAAATCATTAAATGAAGTAACGCTGGCACTGGTCGTGTGAACATTTTCTTTTGACCTAAAGCGACCAAGGTCATTATTTTAATTCGCTCAGATTTTTTGTCGTTTCGGTCAATATCTCGACCTAATCTGATATTATTTCTAACTTTTAGAACATTCCATGAAAAAAAGCCAAAAGCCCCTATCAATAGAACACCAAATACAATTGATGAAATCATGTTACAAGATTAATTTGGTAGTGAATCCAATAAATTTCGAAGCTTCTTCTCCTCTTTGGTTGTTAGAGGAACTCCTTTTGTTTTAGCTCCTAGCACAGAAAAATGAATATACCTTTCTGGATGGACTTGAATATCGTTTACTAAATTCTGAAGTTCTTGATTGGTTTTTACCAATTCATTATACAATGTTTCGTCTCCTAAAAGTTTACCTAAAGTTCCTTCGCCAGTTTTTGCTTGCTCAAGCACCCCGTTGATTGAAGCCAATGTGTTTTTTGCATTTGTGATGACACCTTTAAAATCAGAAGTTACTAAATCATCTGATATCTGCTTAACATTTCCGACTATCGCTTTAACGTTTTCATTGCTTTTCTTCAAGTTGATCGTAATTGTCTCAACATTTGAAAGAATTCTACTCAATTTTTGACGCTCATCCACAACCAATCCTTCAATTTGATCTGCTGCGTTTCCAAATTTCTTAATGGCAATTTTAACTTCTTTTAAACTACCTTCCAATTCTGAAGTTGCTGTTGTGTCCCAAAATGCACTTACGCTTGTCACAACTTTATCGACTGAGCTCATCATAGCTTGTAGTTTTTGACTTATGGGATCAGCATAGCTTTTCACCTGTGCCATCATATCAGAAGCTACTACACCTGGCAATTCGTCACCAGTTTTGTAATACCCTTTCGAAATGTCAGTACTAAATCGAAGCATTATTCCCTTACTAAATAAGTCAAGAGAACCAATTTCAACAGTGGATCCCTTTGGAATTTTGATAGCTTCATCTTGAATATTAAATGAAATTTTAACCAATCGATCTGGATCTCCACCAGGAACATTTTCAACTGTCAACACTCTTCCGATTGTAACACCATTTAGAGTAACAGGACTTGAGGCTGCCAACTGTCCAGAATTTGAAAAATAAGCGTAATAAACTTCATCGCCACCGAAAAAGCTGTTTCCCTTTAGAAAATTAACTCCAGCAACAAGTAAACCTATTGCGGCAACTGTAATAAAACCTGTAATTACTTCTTTAGATATCTTCAAAACTTTATTTTTCTGCTAATTTAACAGCTTTTTGCAAATTAATTCGTTCTCCATTGAGGAATGCTACAACAAACGCATGTTGAAAACCATTTTCTCGTAATTTATTTTTGAGTGTATTTGCGCTATCTAAATCATTCGCATACGCGCCAACTGTATATTTAAACAACCCATCTTGTTGATACTGATTAACCGTATACCCTTTAAACTTAGGGTCTGTCAACGAAATCTTTTTTTCTGAAGTTTCGATCTGAACTTTAAAGTAGACCACATTTTTTTGGTCTGTTGTAGTTTCCTTTGGAGCTTCAACGTTGTTGATAAAATTATTTACCGTCTCAGTTTCACCTTCCACTCCTTCTAACTCATTTTTGTACTTTTTAAACGCTGTAAACATAGCATTTGCCATTTGGCGTTGAGTCTCAGGAGTGTTTAAAAATTTCTCTTCTGTTGGATTGGTTAAAAAACCAGTCTCAATCAATACACTTGGCATGGTCGTTTTATATAAAACTAAAAAACCTGCTTGTTTCACTCCTCTGTCGTATCGACCAATCGTAGTAAATTCTTTCTGCAATTTTGACGCGAAGCTAATGGATTGATCTAAAAATATGCTTAATTGAATTTGACGTGCAATAATTGCATCAGGAGACATGTCAAAATCTTTGTACTTCGCACCACCATCGTCCTCAAGGTGAATTGTTGAGTTCTCTCGTTCTGCCACTTGTTGTTGTGACTCTGTTCTATGCAATCCCAAAACATAGGTTTCAGTTCCGTAAGCTTGTGCACTGGCCGCATTGGCATGGATACAGATGAATAAATCTGCGTTGTTTTTATTCGCTATTTTCGCTCTATCCGCCAACTCAACAAATACATCTGTATCGCGTGTATATACAACTTTTATGTCTGGATAGTTTTTCTTAATCATATCTCCAAGCATAAGCGCCATAGATAAACAAACGTGTTTTTCCTGTGCTGAAACACCATGACACCCTGGATCTTTACCACCATGTCCTGCATCAATTACGACTGTTTTAAGTGCAGAAAAATTACTTTCGTCCATCTGACTGAACGCGAAAACTGGTAAAAATGAGATTACCAAAGTTAAAATGGTGTAAAATCTATAGAACTCCTTTCTTTTTTCCATCGTTTAAAACGTAATTTTCATAGTTTTGCTTCGTTAATATAGCTTCAGATAACAAAATAACAGAGAATACTTGTTCAAAAAGTGTACCATACATCTAGTTTTACCCGTAACATTGTTAATAATGTTGGTCTCTGTGAACGGCTATTCACAAATAACAGATACGCTTTATATCGAAGAATCTTCTGTTGACGAACCTATAATTTATAGTGCAAAGGATTCCATCTACACTGATTTAAAAAATAAACAAATTCACCTCTTTAACGAGGCTCAAGTTGACAATGGCGAGGTGAAATTAAAAGCTGGATACATTTTAATCGACTTGAACAAAAGTGAAATCTATGCGCGTTATTCTTATGATGAGGATTCCAACCGCGTTCAGCTACCTGAGTTTTCAGATGGTACAGATGTGATAAATGCTGCGGCGATTCGTTTTAATACAGACACGAAGAAAGGCTACATTGAAGAAGTTGCAATAAAACAGGACGAAAATTACCTGTACATGGAAATTGCAAAACGCCATGCAGATGAACAAATACATTTTCTTAAAGGTCGATTTACAACGTGTAATCTTGAAGAACCTCATTATCACTTCCAACTTTCACGGGCAATTTTAGTTCCTGACAAACGCATTGTTTCTGGCCCAATGAATCTTTGGATCAAAGGTGTACCTACTCCACTGGGACTGCCTTTTATCGTTATCCCACAAGCTGAAGATCGAACTTCGGGCGTTATTTTCCCTCAGATTGTTCCAACATCGCAGTATGGTTTTGGATTGCAAGATTTAGGCTATTATATTCCCGTAAACGATAGATTTCAAACAACTATTTATGGTAGTATATACAGTCGTGGCACTTGGGGATTGCGAAACTTGAGTGAATATGCCAAGCGGTATAAATATAGAGGGAATTTAGACCTAGGATTTCAGCAATTTAGAGCTGGCTTTCCAACAAATTCAAACAACAATAAAATTAGCTTTATTTGGGCTCACAAACAGGATCGTAAGGCAAATCCATACTGGAATTTTTCTTCAAGTGTAAATTTTGTATCGGATAACACAAATAAGAATGATATTAATCCCTTAAATGAATCTTATTTTAGAAACACATTGTATTCTGACATTAACTTAGCTCGATCTTTCCCAGGAAAACCAATGAGTGCAGGAATGAAAATTTCATTAAGACAAAACTCTGTAACCAAAACCATTGCCTTAACTAGCCCATCTATCAACTTTAACGTAACGCGTTTCTTTCCTTTCAAAAAGGTTGTAAAAAGTAATTCTGCAATAGCTCAAGTGGTTTCGCGAATTGGAGTGACGTATAATTTTGAAGGGATTAATAAAAGTGATTTCGAAGATTCACTTTTAACTCGTGGAGACTTTAATAGCATTGGAAGTAAATACATGAACGGTTTGAATCAAGGGGCTACCATTCAAACAACTGCTGGTTTCTTTAAGAACACATGGAAATTTACCCCTTCGATTACCTATGGAAATCAAATGAACTTTCAGCAAGTCAGGAAGTCTTACAATGTAACTGAAAACAATACAAGAACAGATACCATCCAAGAATTTGGAATGGCACAAAACCTAACATTTTCTGGGCAATTAACAACTGCAATTTACAGTTACTATAAATTTGTAGGAAAGAAACAGCCTCTACTAAGGCACATTTTAACACCATCTTTTAGCTTCCAATACGTTCCAGGTCTAAATAAGCTTATTACTGATAGTGTTGGTGTAAATAAAGCACCTGTCACCTATTCACCTTTCGAAAAAAGTGCGTACTCATCTGGTGCAACGAGAGACCAGGCGCTTATTAACTTCTCATTCGGAAACACATTCGAATTTAAAAGGAAATCAGACAAGGATACAACAACAGGATTTAAAAAGACTCGAATTATAGATCGTTTAACTTTTAGTGGAAATTATGATCTACTTAAAGACTCAATGAATTTATCAGATATTCGTACAAACCTAAATATCAGCCCAATACCTTTATTGTCATTTGTCGTAAATGCTAATTTTAGTCCGTATGACTGGATTGATTCAACAGGTGCTGACCTAAAAACATATGCAGTTAAATCACGTGGTACACTTGGTAGATTTGATTATAGTTCTTTTACCACTACAATAATTTTGACATCCAAAGAAAGTAGGAAAAAAATGGATGAAACACGTGAAAATATATCTACCAATTGGAATTCTGATTACGAATATTTCATGCTTCACCCTGAACGAATTGTCAATTTTGAAATTCCATGGAAAATCAACTTCTCGCATATATACGAAATAAGAGCAAATACCAATAGGAACGAGACAACTCCAGAAAGGTGGATACAAACACAAGTATTGGCGATAAACGGAGACTTGAGCTTTACCAAAAGATGGAAAGTAGTTGGAGACATAAGTGTTAATTTACAAGAGTTGAATGTTACCAATGCACGTTTTAGGCTTACAAGAGATATGCACTGCTGGGCGCTATCATTTGATTGGGTTGCATTGGGAGCAAATAAGAGCTTCTTGTTCAGCATACGTTCCACTTCTCAATTATTCAGAGATGCGAAGATTGATATTCGTAAACCACCATTATTTCTTTAATTTGTAGGCACAATGGATATAATTGATTTTAATTTTGAAAACGATACTGACATTCAACCTGGTGTAATCCTGGTTTCGGAGCCGTTTATGAATGACGATCATTTTTCACGCTCTGTTGTATTTCTTTGCGATCATTCAGACGATGGAAGTTATGGGTTTATTCTAAATAAATATATAACGAACAAGATTTCAGAAGTAATTGATGGTTTTCCAGATGTAAAGACAAAGATTAGTCTCGGTGGACCTGTTGACACTTCTAATTTATTCTATATCCATTCATTGGGTGACGAAATTCCAAATAGTCAAACAGCAGCAAATGGAATGTATATCGGTGGTGATTTTGAAGCAGTTAAAGCACTTTTAACTGAACATCCAGAAAAGGCAAAAAAAATTCGATTTTTCATAGGTTATTCCGGATGGTCAAACAATCAATTACAGGGTGAAATAGATGAAAAATCATGGATTGCACTGAATAAAGTATCTCAAGATATGATACTCGACACATCAAAAAGAGACATTTGGAAAAAAATGTTAGAACAACTTGGCGGAAAGTTTAAAGTGATGTCAAAATTTCCAAAGAATCCGTCGGACAATTAATCCTTACATATTGTTATCAAGAAAAATTGGAGTTTATCAACAATTTCTCTATTTAACCTGAACATTTTTATCTTTACATTGTCATTAAATGACAATTAAATTTCAATGAACAATAGTACTCCATTAGCTGAGAGAATGCGTCCAAAATCACTCGATGAGTACAAAGGACAAGACCATCTTTTGAAGAAGGGTGCGTCATTGCGTTTAAACTTGGATGCTGGAATGATTCCTTCAATGATTTTGTGGGGACCTCCTGGTGTTGGAAAAACCACATTGGCACATTTAATTGCGAATCACCTTAAACGCCCATTTCATACGTTGTCTGCAATTTCTTCTGGGGTAAAAGATGTACGCGAGGTTATTCAAAAAGTTGAGAAAGCCGGAATGTTTCATCAGTCTGGTACAATTTTATTTATTGATGAAATACATCGTTTTTCAAAGGCTCAGCAAGACTCATTACTCGGAGCAGTAGAAAAAGGAATTGTAACGTTAATTGGTGCCACGACTGAAAATCCTTCATTTGAAGTAATTTCCGCATTACTGTCACGTTGCCAAACCTACACGTTAAAAGAGCACTCGAAAGTATCCTTACTTGAAATTTTACAAAAAGCAATTTCAGAGGATGCAGTTCTAAGCACAAAAAAGATCGAATTAAAAGAAACAAATGCCTTATTGGCACTATCTGGTGGTGATGCGCGAAAATTATTAAACATTTTTGAAATCATTGTAGGCACCTTTAAATCGGAAGATGTTACCATCACTGACGAACGAGTTATGCAAAGTGCACAACAATCAGTAGCGATGTACGATAAAGATGGCGAACAGCATTACGACATCATTTCTGCTTTTATAAAATCGATTCGTGGAAGTGATCCAAACGCCGCCATATATTGGTTGGCACGTATGGTTGAAGGTGGCGAAGATCCTAAATTCATAGCACGTAGATTGATTATTTCAGCCTCAGAAGACATTGGATTAGCTAATGCAAATGCACTTCTTATGGCCAATAATTGTTTTCAAGCTGTTCAGACAGTCGGATGGCCTGAAGCTCGTATAATTTTGGCACAATGCACCCTTTACTTAGCGTCATCTCCAAAAGGCAATGCAGCTTATATGGCAATTAATAATGCTCAACAACTTGTTAAAGAAACCGGGAATCTCGGAGTACCATTACCGCTGAGAAATGCTCCTACGGCATTAATGAAGGACCTGGGTTACGGCAAAGGATATTTATATTCTCACGATTTCCCTGGTAACTTTGCAAAGCAGGATTTTCTTCCTTCAGAAATTGAAGGAATGAATTTTTTCAGCCCAGGAAGCAGCCCAAAAGAGCAAGAAATAGCACAAACAATTAAACGTTTGTGGGACACTAAATACGAAAAGAAATAATGGCCAAAATTGCATATTATATTTTCGTTATTCCATTATCCTATTTACCATTGGTCGTACTATATGCGTTAATGGACGTGTTCTATGTACTCCTAATCACGCTAATACCGTACCGTAAAAAAGTAATTGTTCAAAATATTGACCGCAGCTTTCCTGATAAAACGAAAAAAGAAAAAGCCAAAATAAAGCGTTTGTTCTATCGACATTTGACCCAATTACTTGCAGAAAGTGTTAAAGGACTATCCATTTCCGAACAGGAATTAAAAAAACGAATTACCGTAAAAAATCCTGAGTTAATGGACAGCCTATATTCTAAAGGAAAAAATGTTTTGTTGGTTTCTGGACATTACAACAATTGGGAGTGGGTTATTTTGGCTCAATCACTTTTGTTTAAGCATGAAGCGATTGGAATTGGAATGCCAATGACTTCAAAATTTTGGGATAAAAAAATCAATCAAAGAAGATCCCGTTTTGGAATGAAAGTCGTGCATGCGAAGAATTACAAAGAAGCATTAACTGAAAACAAAAATCAATTAAAAAGCGTTCTCGTTCTATCGGACCAATCCCCAGCTGATTCTATGAAAAGTTATTGGATGCCCTTTTTAAATCAGGATACGGCAGTTTTATTTGGCGCAGAGATGATGGCCCACCAATTGAACTACGCCGTTGTATATTATTCGTTGCGAAAAGTGAAACGTGGGAAATATGAAATGGAATTGTTTTTGATTACAGACAATCCGTCCGAAAAATCATATGGGGAAATTACAGAGTCGCACACGAAATTATTGGAAAAAGAAATCAGCAAAGATCCAGCCTTTTGGTTATGGTCGCATAAAAGGTGGAAAAGAGATGTACCAACTGATCTAGAAGGACTAAAAGAAAAACAACGAACCGCATTCAATGAAAAATTTAATTTGTAGTCTTTTGGTTTTTGTTTATGGTTTGACTTTTGGTCAAACGGATAAACTCCTTGCTAAGAACGAAGGGAATAAAACCTTTTGTTATGAAGAGTCTTCTACTTACGCCAGAGGATTGCTTTTGGACCGAGATCGATTATTTATAGGTAATGCAAATGGCGGAGTGTATTACTACAATATAAAATCAAACAAAAGCATGCTCATCTTCAAGTTGCAGTCTATTGATGAATTTCGTGATCTTGAAAAAAGCGGTGATTACATTCTTGCATTGCATAGCGGAACTGACGGTAAGGTTGTAAAAATCGGACTTGACGGCTCAATTAAAATAATTGAAAAACCAGAATGGAAAGGAGTTTTTCTTGATGGATTTGACTTTATCGGAAAACGCGGTTTTATGATGGGAGATCCAACAAACGGCGTGTTTAATCTTTATCACACCTCGGATGAAGGAGAAACTTGGACCAAATGTGAAGGAGAAATCACCTCGAAAGAAGGCGAAGCTGGATTTGCTGCGAGCGGAACGAATGTTCAAATGCTCAATAACTCAACATATGCTTTCGTTTCAGGCGGAACAATTAGTCATTTCTTCAAAAGTACCGACAATGGAAAAACATGGTTAAAAGTTGTACTTCCTTATTACCCTGGAGAGTCTTCAGGCGCCTATTCCATGTGTTTTGCCGACGAAAAACGCGGAGTAATTGTAGGTGGTGATTATGCCAGTCCAAATCTAAAAATGAACACTTCTTTTTTTACAGAAGATGGTGGGGAAAGTTGGTTCAATGCTGAAACACAAGCAAGAGGCTACCGTTCATGTGTTTATTTCGCACATGGAATTTACTACACATGCGGAACAAATGGAATTGACTACTCAACCAACTATGGAATTGACTGGAAACCATTTGCAAACGGTAGTTTTTTTAGCCTCACTTCTACCCCAACACAGTTAATAGCGACAGCGAAGAATGGCACTATTGAATTTTTTGACTTAATTCGAACTAAATGAGCATTGTTGAGAAAATAAAAAATGAAATTAAATCTCAATTTGAAGGAGAAGCTACCGGTCATGATTGGCACCATATTATGCGGGTTTTCAATCTTTCGAAATTTATTCAATCAACAGAAGGAGGCGATTTAGAAACGATTGAATTGGCAGCTTTACTTCACGATATTTCAGATCACAAATTCAATGGCGGAAAGCTTGATGAAGGAGGAAAAGTAGCAGAAGAAATATTGTTTAGACATGGTGCCTCGAAAGAATTGATAAAAAACGTTCGCTACATTGTAGACAACATCAGCTTTAAAGGAGCACAAGTTACGTCCGAAATGAATTCTTTGGAAGGTAAAATTGTTCAGGACGCTGATAGACTGGATGCAATTGGCGCAATTGGAATTGCAAGAACATTTGCATACGGCGGCAACAGAAACCAGCCTATTTACGAGCCTTCTGGTGAGATTGTAATGCACGATTCTTTCGAAGCTTATGCGAATGCAAAAACTAGCTCGATCAATCATTTTTATGAGAAATTATTGCTTTTAAAAGATCGTTTGAACACAAAAACAGGCATCGAATTAGGAGAAAAACGTCATGCAATAATGACAGAATTTTTAACTGAATTTCACAAGGAGTGGAATTTTAATACTGAAGAAAATAGTTAATATGAAGAAATTTGCATTAGGCGTTGACATTGGCGGAACGAATTCGGTTTTCGGACTGGTAGATGAAAAGGGTGAAATTCACTTTGAAGATTCAGTATTAACCACGCTCGCTTCAACCCCGACAAGTTTGGTACATGAAATCTACAATCGTATCGAAGAGAAAACAGATTTGATTAATGACATTTACGGAATAGGTATAGGAGCACCAAATGGCAATTACTACAGCGGAGCAATTGAATTCGCTCCAAATCTAGGATGGAAAGGCATAGTTCCTTTGGTTAAAATTTTTGAACAGCGATTTGGAGTAAAGGCAGTATTAACAAATGATGCCAATGCCGCTGCTGTTGGCGAACAACTTTTCGGAAACGCAAAAGACCTTACGAATTTTGTGACAATCACTCTTGGAACTGGACTTGGGAGTGGAATAATCATTGATAATCAGTTAGTTTACGGTCAAAATAGTTTAGCGGGAGAATATGGTCATATTCGAGTTGTTCCTGGAGGAAGAGATTGTGGCTGTGGAAGAAAAGGCTGTTTAGAAACATACGCTTCAGCCACGGGAGTTGTACGATCAATACAGCTTTACGATTCTGCATATAAAGCTTCTTCAGGGATTTTAACTATTGAATCTCCAAAAGCAGAAGATGTTTTTCGATTGGCAGAAAACGGCGATGTTTTTTGTTCAGAAATAATCGATTATACCGCTAAAATATTGGGTGAAGCCTTGGCTGAATTTGCTTGTTTCTCGAACCCTCAGGCATATGTTCTTTTTGGAGGAATTGCTCAAAGCGGAGAAGATTTTGCTCAAAAAGTTAAAGGATTCATGGAAATCGGCATTCTGAACATCTACAAAGGACAAATTGAAATCCGAATTTCCTCACTACATGATAAAAATGCTGCTGTTCTAGGTGCTGCTTCATTAATAAGAAAAGAATTAGCGAAATGAAATTAACTGGATATTTAACGAGTGGATTTTTACTGCTCTACACCTTCACTTATAGTCAAATTGAAGAACTGAAAAAAGCCCAAGACATACGTAAATCCTACATAGAAAGGGAAAGCAACTCTAATAAAAAGCATTTTTCAAAAACGCTCTATGTAAATCCATTTATTGGAACAGGCGGTCATGGACATACGTACCCTGGCGCATCAGCTCCATTTGGAATGATGCAGTTAAGTCCCGATACGCGTTATGAAGGATGGGACGGCTGCTCAGGATACCATTATTCAGATTCAATTATTTATGGATTTAGTCACACACACTTGAGTGGCACTGGCGTTCCAGACTATTGCGATTTACTTGTAGTCCCTCAAAGTGGAAAGGCCATTACTCAACCGGGCTACTCCTTCAAGGTTGGTTACGGCTCAAGGTTCTCGCATAGCGATGAAAAAGCATCTCCAGGTTTCTACAGCGTACATTTGGATGACGAAAATATCGATGTAAGGCTCACTGTCACAGAAAGAGCCGGTTTTCATGAATATACTTTCAACAACAGCAATGAATCAAAATTCATTCTAATTGATTTAGACCATAGGGATAAATTACACGGAGCGGACTTCAGTATTATTGACAAACAAACAATTGCAGGATATCGATTTTCTGAATCATGGGCGAAAAATCAGCGTTTTTTCTTTTACTTAAAAACCGACATCCCCTATTCAAAATCGAAATTAATCAGCAAAGACGGTCAGCAAAAGCTACTTCTTACGTTTCCAAAATCCACTAAGGTTGTTAATTTAAAGGTTGGAATGTCGAGTGTTGATACGAAAGGCGCACAGCTAAACCTAGAAAAAGAAATTCCTGATTGGGATTTCAGTAAAGTACACAAGAGAACTCAACAACAATGGGAAAAAGAATTGGAAAAAGTATATTTCTATTCTGAGAATAAAGAATACATGTATAATTTCTATACGGCACTATACCACTCCTTTTTAGCGCCAAATCTTTTTTCAGATGTCGACGGGCGATATTTAGGTCGAGATGAGAAAATTCATCAGCTTACCGACAGTTCAAGCCAACAATACACGGTTTTTTCGTTGTGGGATACGTACAGAGCCACTCACCCACTTTTTACACTGCTTCAGCCAGAGCGAAACAATGCTTTTATTGAAACGTTTCTTCGTCAATTTGACCAAGGAAAAGATTTACCAGTTTGGGAATTAGCAGGAAATGAAACGGAGTGTATGATTGGATACCATAGTGTTTCCGTTATAGCAGACGCATATCTTAAAAATACCGGTCTGGATCAGTTAGACCGTTTAATTCACGCGATGAAAACGACTGCATTAATCGATGAGTTAGGAAAAAAACAATTTCACGAACAAGGCTATATCGATGCGGGTAGCGAACCAGAATCAGTTTCTAAATCACTTGAATACTCTTATGACGATTTCTGTATCTCTCGATCTATTGATAAATATAACGGGTATCAAAAACAGAATAATGATAAATTAATTGACAACCCATTTCAATTAAGTCAATTTAATTTCATTAACAATTACGATCCAAGCACCAAATTTATGCGTGCGCGTCGCAGTGGACAATGGTTTGCGCCATTCGATCCTTCTGAAGTGAATTTTAATTATACTGAAGCGAATAGCTGGCAATACTCATTGTACGCACCACATGCAGTTGGGGTTTTATGTGATTTATTAGGTGGAAAAGACAGTCTTGAAGTATGGTTAGACAATTTATTTTCAACAGAGATGGAGCTTACAGGTCGCCATCAAGTTGATATTACAGGATTAATCGGACAATATGCGCACGGTAACGAACCATCACATCATATGGCTTACCTGTATAATTACACCAATCATCCTCACAAAACCCAAATGATGACAAATCAAATTTTGAATACAATGTATCAAAACGCACCAGACGGTCTTTCAGGAAATGAAGATTGCGGACAAATGTCTTCCTGGTATGTTATGTCAGCACTAGGACTTTATCAAATTGCTCCGGGAAACCCATTTTATGAATTAACACGACCATTAACAGATAAAGCATCAATTAAATTAAGCAATGGTAAGTTATTAAAAATCAATACAAATGATGAAGGAGGAAGACGTCTATATATTGATTCTGTATATTTTAATGGAAAACACATCAATCGCTCATACATTTCTCACGATGAACTAATGGAAGGCGGTGAGCTTGAGTTTAAATTAACTGCCTGGCCAACAAAAAACAGCACTAAACTCCCTCACGCTCCTACTGTTGAAACTATCCCACAAGAATTCGTTTCATTACCTTACTTTGATCAAACGGAACATGTTTTCACAGATACTATGACGCTTTCTTTGGATGTGGTAACACCTAAAAACGCGAAAATCTATTATACTCTAGACGGAACAAATCCCGATGAAACCAGCTTATTATTCAAAAACCCGTTTACTATTTCTACTTCCACATCAGTTAAAGCTATAGCAATTAGTTCCACCGGTCACAGCGCAATAATTTCCAATAGGTTTGTGAAAAAGGACAATAATATTTCACTTGAGTTAAAATCAACTTATGACAACCAATATGCCGCTGGTGGACCATTTTCACTTATCGATGGTATTACTGGGGGAAATGAATACCGTACAGGCGATTGGCAAGGGTTTTGGGAGCAGGATGTCATTGCTGAAGTTACCTTTAAAGAAGCAAAAGCACTGGATTCAGTCGGTGTGAATTGCTTAAGCGATATGAAATCTTGGATATTTCTGCCAGAGGAAATAATTTTTGAACTTTCTTTTGACGGCATCAATTACACAAGGCTAAAATCCATTAAGCCTGGAATTGAAATCGAAAAAGACATGTTCCCGCACCGTCAATCCTACTCTATCCCAACGAATTCAACTAAACCAATCACGAATATTAGATTAAAAGTTATTCCTACGAAACAATGTCCTGAATGGCATTTAGGAAATGGTAATTCGACATGGTTGTTTTTAGACGAAATCACTTTCGATTAACACTACCTTTAAAATGTTCATGAATTGTTAATATTTAATTCATTTAAAGACGAAGGAATCCTTCACTATGACAAGTAAAGTTGGTATTTTAGCCGGACTAAATTCAAAAAAAAGTAAACAAAAATGAAAAATTTTAAAATCTCTTTAATCGCTTTTACATTGATCATCTCCTCTTTTGTTAGAGCAGACGAAGGGATGTGGTTGCCATTTTTATTGGGTAGAAATTATGAAGACATGAAAAAACATGGTCTGAACTTAACTCAAGAAGAAATATATTCAATTAATAATTCATCGTTAAAAGATGCGATCATATCATTTGGTGGTTTCTGTACTGGTGAAATTATTTCCAAAAAAGGATTGATTTTAACAAATCACCATTGTGGCTACGACGCTATTGCTGGAGCATCATCTAAAGAAAACAATTACTTAGACGATGGTTTCTGGGCAAAAAATTTAAACCAAGAGATTCCTGTAAAGGGATTAACGGCTTCTTTCATTATTCGAATCGAAGATGTTTCGGACATCATTAATAAGGAATTGAATGAAAAAATGACGCTTGAAGAACGCAATGCAAAAATCAAAGAATTATCAACGATTCTTACCAAAGATGCTACTGAAGGAACACATTACGAGGCATTTGTTCGTGATTTTTATGAAGGTAATGAGTTTTATTTATTCGTAAAAGAAACATTCAATGACATTAGAATGGTTGGTGCTCCGCCTCAATCTGCTGGAAAATTTGGTGGAGACACTGACAACTGGATGTGGCCACGTCACACAGCGGATTTCTCAATGTTCCGAATCTATGCTGGAGCAGATAACAAACCAGCTCAATATGCAGCAGAGAACGTACCATACACACCTAAGCATTCCTTGCCGATTTCTATTAAAGGAGTTCAAGAAAACGACTATGCTATGATTCTAGGATTTCCTGGATCAACGGACCGCTATTTAAGTTCATGGGGAGTTGAACAAGCAGTTTCGTTAGAACAACCAAAACGAGTTGATATTCGTGCGAAAAAATTAGAAATTATGAAATCGTACATGGACAAGGATGTTGATTTACGCTTGAAATACTCTTCTAAATATGCACAGGTTGCAAATTACTGGAAATACTTTATTGGACAGTCAGAACAATTGAAAAACAACAAAGTGGCTGATAAAAAACGAAAACTCGAGTCTGAGTTCAAAGCTTTCACTTCTGGAAAAGACTTATATAAAGACGTTTTATCATCTTTAGAGAATTACTACAAATCAACGAATGATGTAATTAACATAAAAACATATCAATCAGAGTTTATTTATACTGTTGACGCAAACGTTTCTGCGTTCCGCTATAAATTCTGGCTCGATGCTGTAAAAAGTGGAAATACAGAAAGAGCGAGCATGTTAATTGATCGTTTAAACCAAATGGTTGATACGTATTATGAAAATGCGAACACCGAATTGGAAGGAAAAATTATTCACGATGTATTGGAAATGTATGTTAGGGATATACCGTCATCTCAAATGGGACCACTTGTAAAATCAATTGCAGCCAAAGGACATAAAGGATTGGATAAATATTTCAAATCAATCCAAACCAAATCAATCTTTTTAAATAAAGAAAAATTTGACGCGTTCAAAGCCAATCCAACTGAAAAAGCGCTACTGGCAGATCCTTTATTCAAGTTAATAATGGATATGAATGATGCGCACACACTTGTAACTAGCACCGATGCCATAACAAAAGCGACAGAAGCTCAAGATCATGCAAATCGTTTATTTGTTAAGGGATTACGTGAAATGCAACCTGAGAAAAAATTCTATCCAAATGCAAACTCAACAATGAGACTAACATATGGTAATGTATTGCCTTACGATCCAAGAGATGGTGTATCATACCATTACACAACTTCAATCGACGGAGTAATGGAAAAAGAAGATGCAACTGTTGCAGAATTCAACGTTCACCCTAGAATTAAAGAAGTTTGGAGTAAAAAAGATTTCGGTCAATATGCTGACAAAAATGGAAATTTAACGGTTAACTTCTTGTCGAATAACGATATTACAGGTGGAAATTCAGGATCTCCAGTAATTAATGGAGATGGACATTTAATTGGAACTGCTTTTGACGGAAACTGGGAAGCAATGTCAGGAGATATTTACTTCGAACCGAACATCCAACGTACTATCTCCGTAGATGCACGTTACACGCTTTGGTTGGTCGATAAATGCTTCGGAGCAACCAACTTAATCGAAGAAATGGAATTAGTGAAGTAATTGATCTAACTTCAAAAGTGAAAAATCCCGTTGACAACCTGTCTCTTATACACATCTCCGAGCCCACGAGACAGGCAGAAATCTCG
>CAJXRM010000036.1 GCA_913059205.1 uncultured Flavobacteriales bacterium | reverse complement strand
GAGATTTCTGCCTGTCTCGTGGGCTCGGAGATGTGTATAAGAGACAGGTTGTGTAACCATTCGTTTGTGGTTGATTTGTCTGAATGACATCGCACTGTGTTTTATTCTCACTGGTTGTTCCTTTAACTGTGTAAGCCGTTGTTTCAATATTATCGTAAGCGCTTCCGTCAGGAGAATATGCAATGGAATAAGTGTTGCATTCACATTTTCGAGTTTTAACGCAACTTGTTGCGAAAAAGATTAGGACAGCTAAAAGCAAGATGAATTTTGAGTCGCGTTTCATAAATAAGGTTTGATAGGAGTCTAAATTAATCATTTTTGGACTTACAACTTTTTTTGATGTGCATGAATTTGATTAATTTTGTTGCAAATAAAGTGTTTATGGTATTACCAATAGTTGCATACGGCGATCCTGTTTTAAAAAAAGAGGGTGTTGAAATCGATAAAGATTATCCAGAATTAGATAAGCTAATAGAAGATATGTTCGAAACGATGTATGAAGCATCTGGAGTAGGATTAGCTGCTCCTCAAATTGGAAAGTCGATTCGTTTATTTGTAGTGGACGGAAGCCCATTTGCTGAAGACGAAGAAGAGGAGGAAGATCCAAGAGCAGTTGGGATGGAAAATTTTAAAAAAGTTTTTATCAATCCGATAATTGAAGAAGAAACGGGAGAGGAATGGGGATTCAATGAAGGATGCTTGTCCATCCCTAAAATAAGAGAAGAAGTTTTTAGAAAAGAAAATATTCTTGTCTCGTATTACAATGAAAAATGGGAGTTGAAGGAAGAACGATTTGATGGATATTCCGCACGAATTATACAGCATGAATACGATCATTTAGATGGGATTTTATTTACAGATCATTTGTCTCCATTGAAAAAGCGCTTGCTAACAAAAAAGTTGACGAACATTTCGAAAGGAATTGTAAATGCAGACTATAAAATGAAGTTTCCAGCTATAAAGAAAAAACGCTAAACATGAGATTAATTACTTCAATGTATATTGTTGCATTACTGCTCATTGGATGCAGTTCTTCTGCGCAAGACCCTGTGCAAGCGCGCACGGAAATCCAATTGTTGGAGGATTCAATTTCTAAAGTTTCTCTAAGCCTGCAATTGGGTGAGAAGATCGACACTTCAATGGTAAATCGATTGAAAGATAAATTGATTGACTTTTATCGAAGTTTTCCTGAAAATGAATACGCTCCAGAATATTTAGATAAACTACACATGTTGGCAATTGGACAACGAGATTATGAAAATGGAGTGCGTTATGCAGATACGTTACTTAATAATTATAAGGATTATGTTAATCGACCAATGATTTTGGAGAGCATGGCTAATGCTTATGATATGTTTATTCAGCCTAGAGACATTTCTAAAGTGAAAAAATACAATACTATGTTGTTGAAGGAAAACCCAAAAATGGATAAAGAGAAAAGAGCAGAGATAGAATTCCGAATGAAACATATAGATTTAACAATTGATCAGTTGATTGATTTGCAAATGGAAACAATGAAAGAAAATTGATGCTGTTAACGATGTGTTAAATATCTGTGGCATTGAAATTGCATTTGTATATTTGAAAATAGATAATTGAAACTATAAAATTTAAAAAGATGAAAAAAGTATTATTTTCCTTAATGATGATGTTTATTGCTGCTGTTGGAACTAACGCGGTAATGGCACAAGAAGTTGCTAAAGACGGAGCAAAAATTGATTTTACAAAAGAAGTTCACGATTACGGTACGATTGAAAATGGTGCAAACGGTCAGTGTACTTTCGAATTTAAAAATACAGGTAACGCACCATTGATTATTTCAAACGCGAAAGGATCTTGTGGATGTACAGTTCCTTCATGGCCAAAAGAGCCAATTGCACCTGGAGCAACAGCTTCTATTTCTGTAAAATACGACACAAAACGTCCTGGAGCTATTAATAAAAGCGTAACAATTACTTCTAATGCAGTAAACGAACCTTCTAAAGTTATCCGTATCAAAGGAAATGTTAAGGCTGCACCAGAATCAGGAGCGCCAGTTAATAACTCAGGAGCACCAGCTAACTAATAATTTAAGCTAATATTTTATAATATGAAAAAGGTATTATTCTCTTTAATGTTTTTGTTTGTTGCGGTAGCAACAACAAATTCAGTAGTCGCACAAGACGGTGCCAAAATTACATTTACTAAAGAAGTTCACGATTACGGTACAATTGAAAATGGTGCCAACGGACAATGTACTTTTGATTTTAAAAACACCGGGAATGCTCCATTAATTATTGCAAATGCAGTTGGATCTTGTGGATGTACAGTGCCAACTTGGCCAAAAGAGCCAATTGCTCCAGGGGCAAAAGCAAGCATTACTGTTAAATATGATACAAAAAGAACTGGATCAATTAACAAGAGCATTACAATTACGTCAAACGCGACGAACGAACCAACAAAGGTTTTAAACATTAAAGGAGAAGTTAAAGCTGCGCCTGAGTCAGGAGCACCGGTAAATAAATCTGGAGCACCTGCTAATTAATATTAATGAAGCTATTTTTTGCGATCACAATAATAGTATTGAATTCCGTCCTTGGCTTTGGTCAAGTGGCGGAATTTCAGTTTAAAAATAGTACACACAAATTTCCTGACACCAAAGAAGGAGTAGTATTGGAACACGAATTTGTATTGATTAATACAGGTTCAGTTCCACTTCTAATATCAGACTATAAAGTGGCGTGTCCTTGCACTAAAGTCATCTTGCCTAAAAAGCCAATTTCCCCCGGGGAAACTTACCCTTTAAAAGTGACATTTGATACGAAGGGAAAATATTATTACCAGGATAGAAGTATCTATTTAACAACGAATTCAAAAAAAGGGAACGAGCGAATTCGAATCAAAGTGAACGTTATCCCGGAAAATGAACCAACAAATCATTAATTGTTGATATTTCGTTAAAACTCAAGCCCAATTATTTCTTGAATAATCGCTAATTTTAGTCTTCCCAAAGAATTAGCATTATGTATATTATTTTCGATACCGAAACAACTGGACTTCCACGCAAATGGAATGCACCAATTTCGGATGTTGAAAATTGGCCGAGAGTAATTCAAATTGCTTGGCAATTGCATGATGACATGGGAAGGTTAATCGAGAGCAAAGATTTTCTGATAAAGCCTGAAGGATTCAATATTCCATATGATGCAGAGCAAATTCATGGAATATCAACGCAATTAGCAGAAGAGCAAGGTGAAGATTTAAATCAAGTGCTTCATTTGTTCAACCAAGCCTTGTCTAAGGCAAAGTTTGTCGTTGGACAGAATGTGAAATTCGACACGAACGTTTGGGGATGTGAGTTTTACAGAGCTGGAATTAATTCTCCTATGGAGGAAATGCCAGTTTTGGATACGTGTACGGAAACAACAGCAAGTTTATTGCAATTGCCTGGTGGACGTGGTGGGAAGTTTAAACTTCCAACTTTAACAGAGCTGCATCAGTATCTTTTTGACCAAGAATTTGCTGAAGCACATAATGCTACGGCAGACGTTGAAGCGACAACTCGCTGTTTCTTCGAGTTGATTCGTAGAGGTGTTTTTCTACCGGCTGAACTGCAACAAGAAGAGCGCTACATTGAAAACTTTAAGGAATTCAATCCTCAACCGATAGGATTAATAGGCTTAAAACATGTAAATTTAAAAGAGGAAAGTGCTAAATTGGTAAAGCTTGAAAAAGTTGATCCGATTGAAACCATCGACAAAAAAGCAGTTCTAGGTGAATTGGATGATTTCTCATTCGCGCATTTACATAATCACACTCAGTTTTCAATTCTCCAATCTACAATTAATGTCCACGGATTGGTGGATAAAGCGGCTGAACACAAAATGAAAGCTGTTGCACTAACTGACACTGGAAACATGATGGCAGCTTTTCATTTTGAACGCGCTGTTTCCAATCACAATAAAGCTGTTCAAGAAAAGAGAAAAGAAGCTGAAGAAACGGGTGAACAATATGACGGAGTTGAAATGATGCCAATTATTGGTTGTGAATTCAATATTTGTCGTGATTTAACTGATAAAACACAAAAAGACAACGGTTATCAAATGGTGTTGCTTGCAAAGAATAAGGCGGGATACCATAATTTGATAAAACTGGCTTCATTGGCATATACAGAAGGAATGTACTACGTTCCTCGAATTGATAAAAAGGCCATTGAGAAATACAGCAATGATTTAATTGTATTAACGGGTAACCTGTACGGAGAAATAGCAAGTCTGGTTTTAAATGTTGGTGAAACTCAAGCGGAAGAAGCTCTATTGTGGTGGAAATCAATTTTTAAAGATGACTTGTATATTGAGATTATGCGTCATGGTCAAGAAAATGAAGACCGTGTGAATGAAACCCTGGTTGCATTAGCTGAAAAGCATGAAGTTAAATTAGTTGCAACCAATAACACGTATTATTTAGAACAATCTGATGCTGAAGCTCACGATGTTTTATTGTGTGTAAAGGATAATGAATTGGTTTCAACGCCTAAGGGTAGGGGAAGAGGTTTTCGTTATGGTTTAGATAATGATGAATATTATTTTAAATCGCAAGACGAAATGAAGGAGCTCTTTCTTGATTTACCTGAAGCAATAAAGAGTATCGATGAAATTATTGGTAAATGCGAACATTATCCATTAGCTAGAGAGGTACTGCTCCCTGCGTTTGATATTCCCGAGGAATTTACTGATCCGTTGGATGAAGAAGATGGTGGAAAGCGTGGAGAGAATAATTATTTACGTCATTTGACCTACGAAGGTGCAAAGCGTAGATATCCGGAAATCACGGAGGAGATTCGTGAACGTCTGGATTTTGAATTGGCAACAGTTGAGAGAACTGGGTATCCAGGTTACTTTTTGATTGTTCAGGACTTCTGCAACGCATCCCGAGAAATGGGTGTTTCTGTTGGTCCCGGTAGAGGATCTGCCGCTGGATCTGCAGTGGCATATTGTACAGGAATTACCAACATTGATCCTATTGAATATGACTTGCTGTTTGAGCGTTTCTTGAATCCAGATCGTATTTCCATGCCCGATATTGATATTGATTTCGATGATGAAGGCCGTGGAAGAGTTATAGATTGGGTGATAAATAAATACGGTTCAAATCAAGTTGCGCAGATAATTACTTATGGTACAATGGCTGCCAAGTCTTCAATACGAGATACTGCTCGTGTGATGGATTTACCTCTTTCTGAAGCGGATCGTATTGCAAAATTAATACCCGATATTTCTTTGTCAAAGCTTTTTGGTTTACCAGATCCAGAATTAAGGGAGAAGTTAAAGAATAATCAAGACGACATTAATCGTGCGAAAGAGTTAAAGTCGCTAGCAGAAAGCCATAGTTTATCAGCTGATGTTATCAATCAGGCACGTCAACTAGAAGGTTCTGTTCGAAATACCGGAATTCACGCTTGCGGAGTTATTATTACACCTGGTGATATCACGAATTACGTTCCTGTAGCATTGGCTAAGGATTCGAATATGTATTGTACACAATACGATAACTCTGTTGCAGAAGACGCTGGACTGCTTAAAATGGACTTTTTAGGGTTGAAGACTTTGACCTTGATCAAGCATGCTGTAGCAAATGTTAAGCAAACAAAAGGGATAGATTTAGATCCAGATTTATTTCCGAAAGACGACGAAAAAACATATGAACTTTTCCAACGAGGAGAAACAGTAGGTATTTTTCAATATGAATCTGCAGGAATGCAGAAGTATATGCGGGAATTGAAACCTACCGTTTTTGCTGATTTAATAGCCATGAACGCTTTGTATCGACCAGGACCGTTGGAATACATCCCTTCGTTCATTAAGCGTAAACACGGTGATGAGGAAATTATTTACGATCTTGATGCGTGTGAAGAATATTTAAAGGAAACTTACGGAATTACGGTTTACCAAGAGCAAGTAATGCTACTTTCTCAAAAATTGGCAGGATTCTCAAAAGGTGAAGCTGATACTCTGCGTAAGGCAATGGGGAAAAAGCAGAAGTACATTCTTGACAAGATGAAACCAACCTTTATTGAGCGCGGTGGAGAGAATGGACACGATGCGACAAAACTTGAGAAAATCTGGAGAGATTGGGAGGCATTTGCATCGTACGCTTTTAATAAATCACACTCTACGTGTTACGCTTGGATTGCGTATCAAACAGCCTATTTAAAAGCAAATTATCCTGCTGAATACATGGCGTCTGTGTTGAGTAATAACATGAATGATATCAAACAAGTGACGTTTTTCATGGAGGAATGCAAACGAATGGGATTAAATGTACTTGGACCTGATGTAAATGAATCAAATTATCATTTTAATGTGAATAAGGAAGGTGCAATTCGATTTGGTTTAGGTGCGATTAAGGGATTGGGTTCGGCTCCTGTACAAGCAATTATTGAGGAAAGGGAAGAAAATGGAAGTTTTTTAAATGTTTTCGATTTAGCAAAGCGAATTAACTTGCGTATTTGCTCCAAAAAAGCCTTTGAAAGTTTAGCTTATGCTGGTGGTTTTGATTCATTTCAAAATGTTCATAGGGCGCAGTATTTTAAAGAAGATGTCAATGGAAGAAGTTTCCTAGAGAATGTGGTGCGGTTTGGCTCAGGTTTTCAAGATAGCGTAAATTCAAGTCAAGCGTCACTTTTTGGAGAGGATTCAGGAACAACTCTACCTGAGCCAATTATACCCGAATCTGAAGAGTGGGGGAATATTTACGCCTTGAATAAAGAGAAAGAGGTGGTGGGAATATTCATTTCTGGTCACCCATTGGACGATTTTAAAATGGAGATAGATGCATTTTGTACGGGAAATGTTTCGATGTTAAATGAATTAGAGAATCATCAAGGAAAAGATATTTTGATGGCGGCGATTATTTCTGAAGGAGAGCATCGTATCACCAAGAAAGGAGACCCATTCGGAACAATTGTTCTTGAAGATTATAACGATTCGCATAAAATTTTCTTGTGGCGTGAGAATTATTTGAAGTATAAACACTTTTTAAATCCTGGAACATTTGTTTCCGTCAAAGGAAGGATTGAGATTCCTCCTAGAAGGTCTGAATTGGAGTTTGTTATTAGTTCTATTGATTTGCTGCATAATTTAAAGGATTCAAAGGCAAACGCAATTCATTTGAAAATGTCGACCAAATCATTGGATCAACGAATGATTTCCGAATTGAATACATTATTCAATGAACATGAAGGAAGCTGTCCTATTCACTTTACTGTTTATGATCCACTTGATGAGGTGGAAGTGAAAATGCCATCAAAAACGATTAAAGTAGATTTGAATAATAAACTATTCAAAGGATTGCAGAGTTTAGACCTCGAAGTTGTTATCAAATAAATTACGTAATTCAATCAATTCATTTACTCTTTCTGAGCTTCCAGATTGTTGAAAGGAAGCAATTAAATTAGTTAGCATGCGAATAATTATTGCAGAGTTTGAACAAGGTTCGTAATACTCACGTAACTTCGGTTTGTTTAAACTATTTAAAAATTCGTCAATTTCAATTTCATTAAAAATACCTCCCTTTGAAAATGCATTGATGTAAAACAGGTTTCCAGTTTTATTTTCAGGGTCAATTATGGACATTACATTGTTTTCGTCCAAATAGGTTAACACGAAATGGTTAGGAAGGTTTACACCGTAAACGGGCATGTCAAGCGACTGTGCTAGAATAGAATACACCAAGCATAGACTAAGTGGATTGCCCTTTTTTGTTTCAATTACAGTATTGATATATGAATTTAAAGGAGAATGGTAATCTTTAGAGTTGCCGGTGAATCGATATTTTCCGTAAAATATTTTGTTAAACACACGAACTTTTTCATACGCAGTTTGGTGTGTATTCATTTCAAGCCAAATATCCTTTCTAATTTCCTGAATCTTGGTTCTGATTTTATCCTCGTCAAAATTGGGATATTGATAACGTGCAATTAGTAATGCGCCTGTTAGTAGGTCTTTTTGTGACGATTTTATCCAATTAATCAATTCATCTTTAACAGCTTTGTACTGAATTTCTTTGATCAAATCTTCAATTCGCGATTGAAATAATAACCCATAATCTTCTTCTTCCCATGATGATTCCAAAAAAGGAATGGCAGAAGTGCCGTGATTGATGATTTCATCTCTCACATGCTCGAAAATTGCGTCGTCGGGATCTTCAATTAATCGAACTAACGCTTTTATAGAGGTTTCGCTTTTCACTTTTACAAAAATAGACTACTGATAGCCATGATATTTTCTTAAAGTGAAAACTTTTGAATGTTAAAATGTTAATTCAACATTTTTATTAAAAAAAGATGAAACCTTTTAAGTTGATTTGCGTTAAAGATTATACGGATCAATTATTAACACTTACAGGTTAAGAAAAGAGGAGCTTCATTTTGAGGCTCCTTTTTTTATTGTTCAAAATCTGAAAGTGCTTCAATAAAAGCCTTTGGGGGAGCGATTGGTCGCATTGTTTCTTTTGAAACAAAAACCAGAGTTGTTTCTGCTTCAGCGATTAATTGCCCATTTTCATTGTGAATAATATAGTGAAATAGAATTCTAGCACCCGTAAGTCGAATGATTTTAGTGTTGATTGAAAGGAGATCATCGTATTTAGCCGGGAATTTATAATTCACTTTGAATTCTGAAACTGGAAGCATCACCCCTTTTTCTTCTAGCGATTTATAGCTCATTCCAACTTTCCTCATTGCTTCAACTCGGCCAACTTCAAAGTATTGAGCGTAATTTCCGTAGTAACAATACCCCATCTGATCTGTCTCTCCGTATCTTACTCTTAAAGTAGCTGTATGCTCAAAATTAATTTCCATTGTTTATAAGTATAAATTCAAAAGTAATAAAAGACTGACTTTCATTGGTAAATAACATCTTTTAATTCGATTATTATTTTATCTTTAAGGTTAGGTGAAATAGTTAGGTCTGTTGATATGCAGATAATTACATTGAAAAAATCGAAATGAAAACGAATTTTAAACGAAAATTGTTAAATTTTTTAGATGTAAAACTTTTTAAAAAATCAATAGCTATATGACTTTTTTTTTAACTTTTTTATGTAAATATTTGTCATCACAATAAACGAATAACTTAACAACACTGAAAAGGCTTTTTTTTATAGCTTTTCAGTTGCTATTATAAAATAACAAAACGAACAAGAAGATGAGTGAAAATCACGACGTAGTATGGGGGTCTTGCGCAAAAATCATTAAAGATAATGTTTCTTTACAAGCCTTTAAAACGTGGTTTGAACCAATCGTTCCAGTTAAACTTGAAGACAAAGTTTTAACTATACAAGTACCTTCACATTTTTTTTATGAGTGGCTTGAAGAAAACTACATTACACTCTTGAAAAAAGTAGTTCAGAAAGAATTGGGTTCTGAAGGGCGATTGGAGTACAGTATTATTATGGAGAATAATACAACAAATTCTACTCCGTACACGGTTAAATTGCCAGCATTAAACATGAAAGCACTTAAAAATGCTCCTGTTACTATGCCGTTGGAGGTTAGCGAAAATCAAATACGCAATCCTTTTATTATACCAGGATTGAAAAAGGTGAATGTTGATTCAAATTTGAATCCAGCATATTCATTTGACAATTTTGTTGAAGGAGACTGTAATCGTTTGGCAAGAGCATCTGGATATGCCGTAGCAAATAAACCTGGAGGAACTGCATTTAATCCTTTGTTGATCTATGGTGGAGTAGGTTTGGGTAAAACACATTTAGCACATGCTATCGGGATTTCAATAAAAGATCAATATCCAAACAAAACAGTACTGTATGTAGGTTCTGAGAAGTTTGCACATCAGTTTATTGATGCAATTAAGAATCAAACAACAAACGACTTTATTCATTTCTATCAAATGATAGATGTGTTGATTATAGATGACGTTCAGTTTTTCTCTGGAAAGGAAAAAACGCAAGATGTATTTTTCCATGTTTTCAATCATTTACATCAAAATGGAAAACAAATCATTTTAACTAGTGATAAGCCACCAGTTGAAATGCAAGGAATGGAGCAGCGTTTACTTTCTCGTTTCAAATGGGGGCTTTCAGCAGATTTGGGTTCTCCTGATTTAGAGACTCGCATGGCGATTTTGGAGAAAAAAATGTACGGCAATGGAATTGAACTTCCAACGGATGTGACAGAATATTTGGCATATTCAATCAATACAAATGTACGTGAGATGGAAGGAGCTCTCAATACCTTGTTGGCTCAAGCGTCTTTGAATAAAAAGGCAATTACTATCGAACTTGCGAAGCAAATGGTAGATAAATTTGTTAAGAATACAGCACGTGAAGTTTCTATTGAATATATTCAAAAAGTAGTGTGTGATTACTTTGATTTGGCGTTGGATATTTTAAAATCAAAAACTCGAAAACGAGAGGTTGTACAAGCAAGACAAATTTCAATGTATTTCTCAAAGAAAATGACGAAATCTTCTTTAGCGAATATTGGAGCACATTGTGGAGGAAAAGATCATGCTACGGTACTACATGCCTGCAGAACGGTTACCAATCTTTCGGAAACGGATAAACAGTTTAGAGCTTATCTAGAAGATTTAGAAAAGAAATTAACAATTCAGTAAATATATTAGCCATTCGAATTCCTTCGGGTGGCTTTTTTGCTTAACTTAAATAAAAAAAATATGTTAGAAGAAAATATACCATTGATTGTAGTTGGCATCATTGTGGCTCTACTTGTTCTTAAAGCTTTTATTATTGTAAAGGAACAATCGGCTGTAATAGTTGAACGCTTTGGAAAGTTTAATCGAATTGCGAATTCAGGAATTGGCGTGATTATTCCTTTTGTCGATAGAAAAGCTGCTAAAGTAAATTTGCGCGTTCAACAATTGGATGTAGAAATTGAAACAAAAACAAAAGATGACGTATTCGTTCATCTTCAAGTTTCAGTTCAATATAAAATTTCAAGAGACTCTATTAAGGAAGCTTACTATTCTTTGGAAAATTCACGGAATCAAATAGCATCTTATGTTTTTGATGATGTACGCGCTGAGGTTCCGAAGTTGGAATTGGATGATGTTTTTGCTAAGAAGGAAGATATTGCAATTGCTGTTCAACAGAATATATCCGAGAGCATGCAAGAATATGGATATGTTATCATTAAAGCATTGATTACTGACATTAATCCTGATCATAAGGTGAAAGATGCCATGAACCGAATAAATGCGGCTAAACGTGATAAAGAGGCTGCGCATGAAGAAGGTGAAGCGAAAAAGATTAAAATAATTAAGGAAGCTGAGGCTGAGGCAGAATCAAAAAGATTATCTGGAGAGGGAATTGCTCGCCAGCGTTTGGAAATTGTTCGAGGCTTCAAAGAGTCTGTAGAAGACTTTAAAAAATCTTTGGATACTGTAACTCATGAGGAAATTATGCAATTTGTACTAATGACTCAATATTTCGATACCATTAAGGATATAGGTGCGAATTCAAAAAACTCGTCAATTTTAATGCCTCACTCTCCAGGTGGAATGAAAGATTTTCAAAATCAAATCATTACAGGAACTTTTGTTGGTAATGAATTGAAATCTATGAATAGAGAGGGAGACCAAAATAAAGGATCAAACCAAGAGTAGTTATAATTAATAATACATTTCTAGCCTCATCTTGGATTCAAGATGAGGTTTTGTTTTAAAGAAAAATTGGAAATAGCTTCAACATACAAAACAATTAGGGACAGGTGTGAAGGATTGTTCAAGGAAAAAGGCTCTAAATTTATTGGAATTGCAGTTGCCTGTTACAATGAAAATCAAGCCAAAGATTTTTTAGAAGATTGGAAGAAAGAACATCATCAAGCACGCCATTTATGTTACGCTTATCGTTTTGGAATGGATATGAATGTGTATCGTGCAAATGATGATGGTGAACCAAATAATTCTGCAGGTGCTCCGATATTGGGACAAATTGACTCTTTTGAATTGACAAATGTATTAATTGGAGTAGTTCGGTATTATGGCGGTACAAAATTGGGAGTAGGTGGATTAATCAACGCATATCGAACTGCGGCTAAGGAAGCGCTTCAAAACGGAGTTGTTATAGAATTGGAGTTATTTGAATGGATTGAAATGTCATTTAGTTATGAAGATATGCCGCATATCATGAATGTTTTAAAAAAATTCAGTTTAACAATCGAGAATTCAAAATTTGAATTGAATTGTGAATTGAGAACGGCTTTGGATTTAAAAAGAAAAGAAGAAATAAAAGCAGAATTAATGCAATTTGAATCTGTTGAGATGAAAACTATTGGAATTTATTAAAAAGTAGAAAATTGGAATTATTAAAGAAATTAGTGGAGGTTCGCTCGGCTTCAAGCGATGAAGGTAAAATGAAAGCGTTTATATTGGATTATGTGAATGCAAATAAATCAAATTGGATTGCTGAACCAGAAATCATCGAAGGCAGAGGATTTCAAGATTGCGTTATTCTTGTTTTTGGAAAACCAAGAACTGCAATTTACGCGCATATGGATAGTATTGGTTTTTCTACAGGATATGATAAAGAACTAATAAAAGTTGGAGGCCCAAGGATAATAGAAGGAATGGAACTTGTTGGTTCTGACTCGAAAGGTGAAATCGAAACTGAATTAATGGTGATTGAAAATGAAGATGATTCTAGAAGTATTTCTTATGTTTTCGATCGTGAAATTGATCGTGGCACTCTATTGACTTTTAAACCAAATTTTAGAGAAACTGATGAATATATCCAATCTCCGTACATGGATAATCGTTTAGGTGTTTGGAATGCCTTGAAAGTATGTGAAACTTTGGAGAACGGGGCGATTGTTTTTTCAACTTATGAAGAGCACGGTGGTAACACAGTTGGATTTTGTGCCAAATACTTGATGGATAAGTATGGTGTATATCAAGCGTTAATTTCAGATATTACTTGGGTTACTGCTGGTGTGCCGCATGGTGCGGGAGTAGCAATTTCCATGCGCGATAGTGGGTTGCCTCGAAAATCCTATTTGGATAAAATTATTGAATTGGCTAAAAAATCAAAGATACCTTTTCAGTTGGAAGTAGAATCAGCTGGAGGTAGTGACGGTGGAATGCTTCAAAAATCCGATTACCCAATAGATTGGTGTTTTATAGGTGCGGCTGAAGACAATGTTCATACTCCAGATGAAAAAGTATTTAAAAAGGACATTCAATCCATGCTTGATTTGTATTGTTTTCTAATGAAAAATTTATAAAAAAAGCCCCTTTAGAATTTCTAAAGGGGCTTTTTTAATTTTATCTAATTAAGGATTTACAGTGACATTTTGATTTAATGTTCTGTATCGATATCTGATCTTTCCACCTTTACTTGTTCCTTGAGAAACATCAAGATTAATAGATCTATCCATAAATACCGTTGCTGGTCCTGTTGCTAAATTGGCCATTTGATTCACGCCCATTACAAGATCTGATGCACCATCTAAATCTTGGTAGAATAAAGCATCCTGCCCCCAAGTCCAATTAGTTCCAACAAATACTCCGACAGCTTCATTTGCAGCTAAAGTACTTCCAACCCAAGTCAATGTATTTGCAACTGACTTTGTAATTGTCGTAAAACTAGGGTCGAACGCGATCGATTGACCTGATGGCGCTGTGTTCGTAAAAGTATTACCGTCTGTGTCTGTATAGCTAAATGTTCCAACTGGAATTTGTCCTGCATATTCTTTGGCATGACCAGTATACCACACATTGTAGTACAGAGTATCGCTTCCGAAAAGAACAAATGCTCCATTACTTAATTCGAGGTTCGTGCCTGTGATATCTCCAAACTTAAATCGCGCTACAACAACTGTTTTGTCAGTGTTTGCGTTGTAAAACATCTCGTAGTCTGTATAGATTTTATCCTGATTTACATCATCGGAAGCTTCTTTGTTACAGCTGATTAGGGTTGAGCCAATTAGTATGGCGAAAAGTATTTTTTTCATAGTTCAAAAATGATTAGTAATGCTAAATTACAAAAGTTTAATTCAATAAAAAAGTATAAGCAAAAAAAATGCCATTCGCATCAAACGAATGGCATTTGTTTAATTATGAAGGGTTTAAACCATTACTTTTGGTGCCGCTGATAAAATAGCTTCACTTGTCTCATCTGCAAATTTTTCAAAGTTTTTAACGAATTGTCCAGCTAATTTATTTGCTGTTTCATCAAACAATGCTTTATCTGCCCAAGTTTCTTTAGGATTTAACAATTCACTAGGTACTCCTTCACATGAAGTTGGGATTGCCAATTCAAAAACAGGTTGAGTTGTATATTCAACGTTATCCAATTTACCATTCAATGCGGCAGTAATCATAGCGCGTGTGTAAGACAATTTCATTCTACTTCCAACACCGTAAGAACCACCTGACCAACCCGTGTTGATTAGCCAAACGTTAATATCGCTTCCGTCAAGTTTAGCCCCTAATAATTCAGCATATTTTGCAGGGTGCAATGGTAAGAACGCAGCTCCAAATCCAGCCGAGAAAGTAGATTGTGGCTCCGTAACTCCCATTTCCGTACCAGCAACTTTAGCAGTGTAACCCGACATGAAGTGGTACATCGCTTGTTCTTTGGTTAATTTAGAGATTGGAGGCAAAACGCCAAAAGCATCTGCAGTTAAAAAGAAAATATTTTTAGGAGCCTTTCCTATAGAAGGAACTACAATGTTATCAATATGATGAATTGGATAGGATACACGTGTATTTTGTGTAATTGAAACGTCCTCATAATTAGGAGTTGATGTACCATCGAAAAAACCAATATTTTCTAAAATCGCACCATATTTAATTGCGTTAAAAATTTGAGGCTCTTTTTCTTCAGATAAATCGATAGTTTTTGCGTAACATCCACCTTCAAAGTTGAAAACGGTGTTGTCTGACCAACCATGTTCATCATCTCCAATTAATCGACGATCTGGATCCGATGACAATGTTGTTTTTCCTGTACCTGAGAGGCCGAAAAACACAGCTGTATCGCCGTCTTTTCCAATGTTCGCAGAACAGTGCATTGATAATACATTTTTCTCGTGAGGTAAAATGAAGTTCAATACTGAAAAGATTCCTTTTTTAATTTCCCCAGTGTAACCTGTTCCTCCAACTAAGATCATTTTCTTTGTGAAATTAATTACAGCGAAATTATGCTGACGTGTTCCGTCGATTGCTGGGTCTGCCATGAATCCTGGAGCATTGATTACATGCCATTCTGGTTCAAGCGTTTCAATTTCTTCATCCGTTGGGCGCAAGAACATGTTGTAAGCAAATTGATTTGACCAAGCATATTCAGTGACAACGCGAAGATTTAATCGATGAGCTGGATCTGCACATGCATAAGCATCACGCACATATAAATCTTTATCACTTAAATATTCTTTTACTCTTTCGTATAATGCGTCGAATTTTTCAGGGGCAAATTTAATGTTGATATTTCCCCACCAAACAGCATTTTCCGTTTTTTCATCAGCAACAATAAATCTGTCTTGAGGAGATCGTCCTGTAAATTCCCCTGTTTCAATTGCAAGCGCACCAGTATCGGTAAGCATACCTTGACCGTTGATAATTGCATCTTCAATAAGTTCTGAGGGAGAAAGATTCCAGAATTGATTTCCTGAATTTGTAAGTCCAATTGATTCGTTTAAGTTAGCTTTTTCGCTTTTCTTACCAAATACTTCCATAATAATTTTTTTAGCAACTCTGCTTGATTATAATACAAAGCTAATGGAATATGGTATAGGATTTTTGAAAACAAGCACTGAGTTGCTAACAATTCTAAAAAAATATTGTTAACATTTTGCCACGCTAATCCTACAATTTAATGGATTAGATTAAATCACGAAGTGCTTCAATTGCTGAACGAATGTTTTTACGTACGTCTAAAATAGATGCTTCCATCATGTAGCATGGCGCCGTAACAATCTTATTCTCAGTGTCAATTAGAATTTCACGTACCGACTTCATTTCTGTGGTTGTTCCAACTTTTTCTAAGCCAGAAGAGAATCCTTTGATGTCATACTCTGATTTTTCCGCATCAGTGCCAATTGTCATTTTTGCGGATAAATTTGCTCCTTCAATCGCTTTTGATAAAACCACTGGGCTAACGCACAAAGCAGCTATTGGTTTTCCAATGTTAATTAAATTGACTAGGAGTAATTTGACTTCTGGAAGTATATTTCCATCGGGACCATTAAACGCCCAATCGGTAAAATTTTTTGCGCTACCGAATCCTCCTGGAATAACCAAAGCATCAATGTCTGCAGGATTAATATCTAAAATCGATGAAACATTTCCTCGCGCAATACGTGCACTTTCGATTAGCATGTTTCGAGATTCATTCATCTCTTCTCCAGTTAAATGGTTGATAACATGATGTTGTGGTTTGTCAACAGAAATGCAAACTGCAGTCGCGCCGATTTCTTCAATAGACAATAATGTTAATATAGATTCTTGAATTTCTGCGCCATCATACACACCGCATCCAGATAGTAAAACACCTATTTTCATGTTCAATAGTTATTATTCGAAAATATAATTGATTTCGTTTTCCCAATCAGTTAGTATTAAATTGATTTCACTACCTGGAGTTTGAGCGGCAGCCAAAGCGGTAATATCAATTTCCAATGTCTTTTTTACGATGTCCTTGCATTCTTCACGCGGAACTTCATGGGCTATCATTATTGATCGCTTAGCAGGCATTGACTTCATTATAGCAGGATTACCGATCATCTTGAAGTTGTGAACGCCACAACCTCCTATGTAACTCACGTCAACAAATAAAAAGTTGCCTTCTCTTCGAACGGAATGAATAGTAAAAGGTTCTGAATCTATAAACTCACCAAGTGATGACTTGAACTGAACATTTCTTTCAGGTTTTTGTTGTGATTCAACAGTTTCTGATTGAACTGATTCGTTAGTTTCTTTTGTTGTTCCGCAGCTGAAGGCTACTATTCCAACAAGAACAATGTATATGAATTTCATGGGTTTCGTTTTTCTTTGTGATTCAAAGATAATGCCATCTTAGAGAAGTTCAAAGTTTAATGAGTTTAAAGTTCTAACTAGGCGAATTGATAAATGAGTTCAATAGTATTCAATTATCAATTTTAAAATTGTCAATTATCAATTATGAGTTACCTTTGCACTATGAAGACAAAGACCCTTAAGAAAAACAAGGTAAATGTAGTAACCCTAGGTTGTTCAAAAAATATTTTCGATTCAGAAGTCATGATGGCTCAGTTGAAAGGGAATAAATTCGAGGTGGAACACGAGTCAAAGCATGATGACGCTGAGATAGTAATTATTAATACCTGTGGCTTTATCGACAATGCCAAGCAAGAGTCGATAGATACAATTTTGCGTTATGCGGATGCCAAGAAGGAAGGTTTGGTTAGTAAAGTGTATGTTACTGGCTGTTTGTCTGAAAGATACAAAGAAGATTTGGAGGATGAGATTCCGGAAGTTGATGCTTTTTTTGGTACAAGAGAATTGCCTCGCTTATTGAAAACCTTGAAAGCAGATTACAAACACGAATTGATTGGAGAACGCTTATTAACAACTCCAAATCACTATGCTTACTTTAAAATTGCGGAAGGTTGTGATAGGCCTTGTTCTTTTTGCGCGATTCCTTTGATGCGGGGGAAACACGTTTCCACTCCAATTGAGGAATTGGTGAAACAGGCTAAAGGTTTAGCGGCTAAGGGTGTAAAGGAATTGATGCTTATTGCCCAAGATTTAACGTATTACGGATTAGATATTTATAAAAAACGCGCACTTGGTGATTTAGTCGACCAATTGGCGGATGTCGAAGGAATCGAATGGATAAAATTACACTACGCATTCCCAAGTGGATTCCCAATGGATGTATTGGATGTAATGAACAAAAGAGATAATGTGTGTAAATACATTGATATTCCGTTACAACACGGCTCAACAAAAATGCTTCAAGCAATGCGTCGTGGAATTACGCGTGAAAAAACAGAAGAATTGATTGCAGAAATGAGAGCGAAAGTACCTGGAATTGCAATTCGTACAACATTGATTTCGGGCTATCCTGGAGAAACAGAAGAAGATTTTCAAGAAATGTACGATTGGGTAGAACGTTCTCGTTTTGACCGTTTGGGGATTTTCACTTATTCCCATGAAGAAAACACACACGCACATAATTTCGAAGACGATGTTCCTGAAGATGTTAAACGTGAACGTGCAGATGCAATTATGGAACTGCAGATGGGTATTTCTTATGAATTGAATCAAGAGAAAGTAGGAAAGACCTTCAAAGTTTTATTTGACCGCGTAGAAGGTGAATATTTTATTGGACGTACTGAATTCGATTCTCCTGAAGTAGACAATGAAGTTTTGGTGAAAAAAGCGGATTTCTTTGTGCGTATTGGCGATTTTGCAAACGTTGAAATAACAAGCGCGGATCATTATGATTTGTACGGAAATATTGTCTCGTAAGCATTTATATTTTATACTATTTATTTAACTCTAAACCCTTGTATATGAAAACTTTATTTTTTTTAACAACGATTTTAATCACTTCATTTTCGTTTGGTTTAAACCCTACTGCGAAATACACAAAAAAACCAGACGTAGTTGGACTTTTATATAAAACAGTTAAAGTGGCTGGAGAGGGAGATGGCGTTGAGTTGAATACATGGATTATGACACCAAAATCCGGCAGAAAAACAACACAGCTTGTTTTAATTGCGCACAATGGAGAAGGAAATATGGGAGATTATTTGAGAAAATACAAAACCTTCTCTGATCTAGGGTACATGGTTGTGGCTTTCGATTATAGAGGATTTGGTGAGAGCAGTGACTTTGAAATAGACAATAACATGTACGTGTATCCTCATTTTTTAGAAGATGTACAAACAATGATTAATTACTGTTCAAAATTAGTAGAAGGTGGTTCGATTGATGTGTATGGATTTGGAATTGGTGGAGGAATGGCGTTCGGTGCTGGATGGAATGCACCATCTGTAAACAAAATTATTGCAGACACTCCTTTTTTAAGCATGGAAGACCTTGAAGAACGATTCGAAAGCTGGGATGAACCCATGGAAGTGCCTTTTGCAGGATACGACAAAGTGTGCGAACCTATTCACGCTGTTCGCACGGAGATCAAAGGTAAAAGCAAAAAGATATTGATTATTTCTGGGTCTAATGATTTGCTTTATAAGACGGAGGACATGGAGAAATTAAGATCAGCTAAAAAGGAAATAATTAGCGTAGTTGTAATTGAAAACCCGGATAATAAATTAAACTACGACGCTGATTCTGCTTCTTGGATTAAAAACGTTTCTTCATTTTTAATGCGATAATATAATTTTAAGTTAGAATAAACTCCGCATATAAAGCTCATTTTGACTTAAGAAAAGTAACAGTTTGAAGAAGATTGAATTAACACTATTTTGGTTCAGACGTGATTTACGACTGCAAGACAATTTAGGTCTGATTGAGGCATTAAATTCTAGCAATTCAGTTTTGCCCATTTTCATTTTTGATGATGATATTACAGATGAGCTTCCTCGCAATGATGCGCGAGTTTCATTTATTCATGAACGATTAGAGCTTATTGACACCGAACTTAAATCTTTTGGAAGTAGCATATTGGTAAAAAAAGGCAAAGTGCTTGATGTTTGGAAAGAGCTTTGTTTTGAATTTGATGTCAAGGTTGTTTTTGCCAATGAAGATTATGAACCATATGCGATTAAAAGAGATGAACAAATCAAGGATTTCCTTGAATCTAAGGACATTTCTTTTCATTTGTTAAAGGATCAAGTGATTTTCGCGAAAGACGATGTTGTAAAACAAGATCGAACACCATACACAGTTTATACTCCTTATAAGAATAAATGGAGAGAGCAATTTACAGCTATGAGTTTGTCTCTTCAACAAAAATATACAAGTTCTAATTTTGTAAAACTGACAATTAATTTTCCGTCAATAGAAGAAATTGGATTTGTCAAATCAAATATAAAAGTAAAACAGTATAATGGCGGAAACATATCGAATTATGCCGAAATTAGAAACTTTCCTGCTATCGACGGGACGAGTTATTTGAGTCCGCATTTACGTTTTGGGACAGTTAGCGTCCGTGAATTGGCAATTAAATATAGCTCCAACACAGAATTGCTTAATGAATTAATATGGCGCGAGTTTTTCATGCAAATTTTATATCATTTCCCGAAAGTCGTAGAAGGTAATTTCAGAGAGAAATATGATTTTATACAATGGCGGAATAATTTGGAAGAGTTTGAGAAATGGAAAAATGGACAAACTGGATATCCAATTGTGGATGCCGGTATGCGTCAATTGAATGAAACAGGATATATGCACAACCGAGTGCGAATGATCGCAGCGGGTTTTTTGTGCAAGCACTTGTTGATTGATTGGAGATGGGGAGAAGCCTATTTTGCAGAAAAACTATTGGATTATGACCTTTCCGCTAATAATGGTAATTGGCAATGGTCTGCTGGAACAGGCTGCGATGCCGCACCTTATTTCAGAGTGTTTAACCCAACTGAGCAAGTGAAAAAGTTTGATCCTGAATTGAAATATATCCGAAAATGGGTTCCAGAAATCGATGAAATGGCTTATCCTTTGCCGATAGTGGAACATAAGTATGCCCGAGAGCGTGCGTTGAAAGTGTATAAAGAGGGGATAAGAGATCTTTGACCTCACTTCATATTCCTCGGATGAAACGAAGTAATCGCTTCTTTGAGCATACTTTGATCCAAATGCGTATAAATTTCCGTTGTCAATATTGATTCATGCCCAAGCATATCTTGGATGGCGCGTAAATTTGCGCCGCCCTCAAGTAAATGAGTTGCAAATGAATGACGAAATGTGTGAGGAGAAATGGTTTTGTTTAATCCAATCTCAAGGGCTAAGTTTTTAATGATGGTAAATATCATGACACGTGTCAATTTGGCACCTCTTCGATTTAAAAACACGTAACTCTCATGTCCTTTTTGAATTTTCATGTGATTGCGAATGATAGTTGTGTAAATTCCAATTTCCTTTTCCACACTTGGACTTACAGGGACTAATCGCTGTTTGTTTCCTTTTCCTATAACACGAATGAATCCTTCGTTAAAAAAAAGCTGTTCGAATTGTAGATTAACCAATTCAGAAACTCGAAGTCCGCAACTGTAAAGGGTTTCCAATATCGCTTTATTGCGATGACCTTCTGGTTTACTTAAATCAATTCCATCAATTAATGCATCAATTTCCTCTACGGTTAAAACTTCGGGTAGTTTTCGGCCAATTTTCGGAGTTTCAAGTAACGTAGTCGGATCAACTTCAATTTCGTCCTCTAAAACGAGAAATTGAAAGAACTGCTTCACACCACTAATAATTCTGGATTGGCTTCTGGCACTTAATCCTAAATCGTATAATTCTGCCACAAAATGTTGTAAATGTGCATAGGTTATTGCTTTTGGATCTAAAGACAAACTAGTGGAGAAATCCTCCAATTTTTGCACATCATTGAGATAAGCTAAAATAGAATTCTCCGACAAACCCTTTTCGATTTTCAGGTATGAAACAAAATCCTTAATATAGCGACTCCAATTGGACATGTATGAAACTATTAATTATTAACGGACCAAATTTAAATTTAATTGGTCAACGCGAAGAGGAAATATACGGGAATCAAACGTTTGAATCCTATTTTGCCATGTTAAAAAGTGAAAAAAAGTCTAAACTGGAATATTTTCAATCGAATATAGAAGGTGAAATCATTGATACATTACAGCAATCTAATCACAATGGAATTATTATCAATGCTGGTGGTTACACGCATACGAGCGTTGCAATTCGCGATTGTATTAAAGCAATTAAGGTTCCGGTTGTAGAAGTTCACATTTCCAATATCACAGCGAGAGAAGAATTTAGACATACTTCTTTACTTTCGCCGGTTGTTGTCGGATGTATTTTTGGTTTTGGTCTGAAATCCTATGATTTAGCAATCGATTTTTTCGAAAATCACCACCATTAGTAGTTTGTGATTATTTAAACAAACGCTGATTCAGTTTCGAAAACTCTTTCACTCCTTTGAAAAAATAAGCGCTCAGAATATTTCCGTTATACAATCCAGAAGCGTTAAATGTTGTTGACATGTTTTTAATTTCCTTTCGCTTTTTTAATAATGATGAAAGGTTTTTATACATATAGATATGTGCGCGAAAAACGGCAGAAAACTGTTTAAATTCACCAATCATTAAGAAACGGCATGCCGCAATTCCATCTATACATAGTCTGCTAAAAATCTTTGGAAATAAAATTCCATCATGATTTTTTACAATCATCAATACACTATTCCTAAAATTGAGGTAAACTTTATGTGGAGAAGTGTAAGGAAGAGTTCCACCTCCTATATGGTACACGGTTGATTTTGGACAGGCAATAAACTTGTAGTTCATTTTTTTTAATCTCCAGCACAAATCAATTTCTTCCATGTGAGCAAAAAACTCTTCATCGAAACCACCAGCCTTATGAAACAATTCGGATCGAATTAATAAACAAGCCCCGCTAGCCCAGAATATTTCTGTTTCACCATCATATTGACCTTGATCACTTTCGACAGATAGAAAAATTCTACCACGACAAAAAGGGAAATAGTTGCGATCCAAATATCCACCAGATGCGCCGGCATGTTCAAATGAATGTTGGTTGTGAAATGCTTTTACTTTTGGTTGGCATCCTGCGACTTGAGGATCTTTCATTTGGTCCAATAGAGGTGTAATCCAATTTGGTGTCACCTCAATGTCGCTATTCAATAATAAATAATAGTCGGCATCTATTTTTTTGAAGGCGTCGTTATAGCCTTTTGCAAATCCCCCATTTTCTGAATTAATTACCAGTTCAATTTGAGGATAATTTTCCTGAATGAAAGAAACTGAATTGTCAGTTGAAGCATTATCTGCAACAATAATTCTTGCATCTCCAGAATGCTGTATTACTCCAGGTAAGAATTGTTCTAAATATTTTCGACCATTCCAATTGAGAATTACAACGGCAACTTGTTTTTCTGGCATTTTAATTACTACGAATTAATATTGTCTGAAGTCATCGTTGCTATTTCTCCCTACACCGTAACGTACGTTTTCATTTGGATTATCGACATTTCCATTTGCAGTGCTTCTTCGATTTAATTCGTAAGGCCAAGATGGATTTTTTAATTCTCCCACCATGTCTGAATGTAATAATCGGTAAGCTCGATTAGTTAAATCCGGGTTGTAAAACACAAATCGTTTATTACTGAAAGCGCCAATTTTATTGTATTGCCAAATTTCATAAGGGTATTCATTGCTTGTATATTCCTTATCGATTATTTGAGATGGTGATCCATACTGTAAATAAACACGTCCTCTATCTGTTTCAAATCCTTCTTGGAAATTATTACCATAAATCCGTTCAACCAATAGCACTTGTGCTTTGTATTTTAGCCATCCTTCATATGGATTTTCAGGGGCCGATTTTAACCAGTACAGTTGAATATATTTTCGAGCATTCAGCTCATTTTTGGTTTTTGCGATTTTGAAAATATTTTTAACTTCATTTGCCTTGGATATTGGAATTAAACATTCTAAAAAATAGCCAACGCTGTCAGATGAAATGGACGCCTGAAATGCTGGGTCCAAAATTACATCGTTACTTGCAATATCGACTTCAATATCATTACTTCTTTCGAAAACATACGATTGAGTCGAAAGTTCTTTCATGTTTCTGTTCAAGAATGTGAAGTTTAGTAAATACTTTCCTGTTTCTACTAAGGAAATATCTATTTCTCTGAGAATAGGCACAACCTCTGCTGCATCGTGCCGCGTAAACAATGTATGCGATTCAATTTCTTTGCTGGTAGCAGCGTCAACTAAGGTCTGTTTAATACCAAATACGCTGTCTTCTAGAAGGTTTGAATTGTAAACTTCAAAGTATACAGGAATACTAGATAGCTGTTTCGGATAAAAAGTAGAAAGTCTTGGAATAATTTCAAATCCAGATTTATAAAACACAGAGTTCTCATCACCTTTAGAAGCATATTCTGCAATTTCAATATCTGAAATTGATATTGCATCTCCTAACTCTTCAATAATGATTGTTTGAGATGCTTTTAAAGGATCGTTTTTACTGTTTAAATCGGTTAAAGTTATCGAGAAGGTGTAATCACCTGGCTTTAATGGAAAACGTTTTACATCATAGAAATCTTCTACAATGCTGTCTCGCATAAACGGTGTTTCCAATCGATAAGCGTCACTTGCAACTGGTGCGCCTTTGTAATCAACAATGGACATTTGGACGGCAAGTTCTCCCTTTAAACCTCCATTTTCCGGAAGGTAGTTTATGGAATGTCCTACAAATTGTAGGTGGAATTCAATATAATTTTCTACTCCAGGAGCATAAAACTGTTTGCTGTCTAAATAAGCACGAAGTTCTGATTTCTGGGCGTGACTAGCAAAGTGAATGCCTGAAACTAGAATAAAAAGGATAAAAATTCTCATCTGGGTTTTTTATATAATGTAAAAATACGAAAAAGCATTTCTTTTTCTATACAATGTGAATGGTATTGAGTCAAGCGTTGATGACTTTAATTTAACTGTAGGATTAATAGGGTGTTATGCAGACGATCATTTTTTTTGAAAAAAAAAAATTAAAAAAAAATGTTTTTGTCCATTGTCATTAATGCAGATATACGTACTTTTGGCCCGGAGAATTGGCAGAGTGGTCGATTGCGACAGTCTTGAAAACTGTTGTACCGAGAGGTACCGTAGGTTCGAATCCTACATTCTCCGCCAAATAAGTAAGCCATCCAACGTAGTTGGGTGGCTTTTTTTCTGAAGTAAACTGAAGCTCGCTTCAAGTTTAATCTTCAGAAAAAAAGCCACAACATTTCTGAAAGAAATGATGGCTTAGTTATTTGAACAGCTCTCACACTCGAGGATCATGGAATAATCCTATTTAAATCAAACTGAAGCTCGCTTCAAGTTTAACCTTCAGAAAAAAAGCCACAACATTTCTGGAAGAAATGATGGCTTAGTTAATTGAACAGCTCTCACACTCCAGGATCATGGAATAATCCTGCTTTCAAATTCTAAATTTTTACTTAAGAAAAATTCCAATTTGCCAATAAATTGTAAAATAGATTGGTTTGCCTTTTTTGCGATATTAATGTCAATTAATTGACGTTTATCACATTATGAATAGACGGAAATTTATTAAAAAAACTTTAATAGGTGCCCTTGGAACTGGTTTTGTAAGTGGTATGTATGCTTGGCAAATTGAACCATTTTGGTTAGAGTTTGTGAAAAAGAAAATGCCGATCAAAAATTTACCTGAACACCTTATTGGAAAAACATTAATGCAAATTAGTGATATTCATGTTGGTAATCGTTTTGATTATCAATATATTATAGATTCATTTAAAGAGGCGCAAAAATTCAAACCTGATTTTGTCGTTTATACAGGTGATTTTGTGAGTTACGAAACAAAAACACAATTTGTTCAATTGGCAGAGGTTTTAAAATTTGTTGTAAAAGGTAAGTTGGGAACATGTGGTATTTTGGGTAATCACGATTATGGCAAAGGTTGGTCTGAACAAGATGTTGCAGATCAAATCACAATACAACTTGAAGAAGCTGGCGTGAGTATGCTTAGTAATGCTCAAACTGAAATTGAAGGTTTAAATATTATTGGATTTGATGATTATTGGTCGCTAAATTTTGCGCCTAAACGGGTTATGGATAAATATGATCCATCGAAGGCAAATCTTGTTTTATGTCATAATCCAGATGTGTGCGATTTAGATGTTTGGAATGGATATAAAGGATGGATTCTGTCAGGTCATACTCACGGAGGACAATGTAAACCTCCATTTTTAAACGCTCCAATGTTACCTGTAAAGAATAAAAATTACAATCAAGGCGAAATAGATTTAAAAGATGGGCGAACACTTTATATAAATAGAGCAGTTGGACATTTGTGGCAAATCAGATTCAATGTTCGACCTGAGATAACAATTTTTGAACTTGAAAGAGATTAATCACCAAACCAAAATCAACAACAAAGAAACAACACTAATAATAACCCACAAGATAGAACCAAACAACATCGATTTTACACCAGCAGTTTTTATGGTTTCAAGTGTTAGTTGGGTACCAACAAGAAAAAGCGTTAGAACTAATAATCTTTTTGCGAAATAACTAATCCAACCGAAAAAATCAGTGAATTGTGGTAGCCAACTTGAAATAAGCATGGCAATAATAAAGAGTAGAATGAAATAAGGAAATTTTATTCCATTTTCCGTTTGTCTAAAAATGATCATTGTTATTATTGAGAGTGGTATAATCCACAAGGCGCGACTTAACTTAACTGTTGTTGCAATTTCTAGAGCCTCTTCACCGTATTGTGATGCCGCTCCAACCACAGAACTTGTGTCGTGTATGGCAATTGCGCTCCACACACCAAAATCATGTTGCGTCAATTCCAATACATGTCCAATTACTGGAAAAGCAAACAACGCAACGGCGTTTAGAATAAAAACCGTGCCGATCGCAATACTTATTTCTTTTTCGTTGGCTTTGATTAAAGGTGCTACAGCGGCAATCGCACTACCTCCACAAATCGCAGTTCCACTAGAAATTAGATAACTTATTTTTTTATCTAAACCGAAGATTTTACTTAATCCCCAACCAAGAAGGAAAACAAAAATTAGGGTGAAAATTGTTAAGATTAGGCCTTCCTTACCGACTTCAAGCGCATTGTTAATGTTCATGCCAAACCCAAGACCAATAATGGAAATTTGCAATAAACGTTTGACTATGGATGATTTACTTTTCACCGTAGTGGGACGAAAAACATTCGTGAAAATGATACCTGCTAACAAAGCAATGGGCGCTGAAATCCATGGAAGTAAACAAGCAGTTGCCAACAAAAAGAATAGCACTTGATGGATTTTGGATTTATTCAACGGATTTAATTTTGGTTAAAGTTAGTTGATTTAGTGACTTGCAATGTGACAAAGGTTACTTGTCTCCATAAACAACAACGTCAATTCCGGTATATTTTGTTTCAAAAAGTGGAACCATTCCATTTTTCTTTGCGACATGCATTGACGGTAGATTTTCAGTATGAATAATGGAAACGAATTTATGTGAAATTTCTAGTTCAAGTCCGATCTTTTTCAAATGTTGTGATGCTTCACTGGCATAACCTTTCCCCCAAGATGTCGGCTTGAATGAATAACCGATTTCAAAGTATTGCCCTGAATCTATGTCACGCGCTATGATTCCTGAAAATCCAACTAATTTATCCGTTGACTTTTCAATAACTGCGAGATGCCCAAGTCCACTTTCGGCATAACGTTCTATTTGTTTTTGGATCCATTCCGTCGCTAAAACCAAATGGCTCTTAGATGTATCCATTCCAAGAAAATGAAGCGTATCATTATTTACGAAGAATTCCGTCCACGATGGAATATCAGCTTCCGTTAATTTTCGGTACGAAAGTCGTTCACTTTCATGGTTGAAATAATTCATTGTTTCACTTCTTTTTCTACAAATTCCTTAAATAAAACGAGGTATTTTTGAGATTGTTTTTTGAATGCTCCTGGCATAAAAAACGCCATAAGCTTCATAAATCCTTTCATTTTGAATTCGTTTTCTGTCCAATACTTCGTAGTTGAGTCGTCTATCTTTTCAAAGTGAGTTCTAACCTCATTCCAAACGTTTTTCACATCATACGTTGTGATAAATAAGTCGGGCAAATTTTTGACTTGAATTGTTTCAATCATTTCCATTTCCCTCTTACCCATTTTGAATTTGAGTTTATACGTGGAGCCAACTTTTCCAAGATCTCCAGAAAGATGTTCAATTGAAATCAAACCTGTCATCCATTTTTCTAAATTTTCAGAATCATCAAAAAGATGAACAACTTTTTCGATTGGGGCGTTAATTGTAATTTCGTTAATGTATTTCATTATTAAAGGGCTTTATCAACAATTTGTTCTACAACTTCAGGATCTAATAGAGTAGAAGTGTCCCCAAAATTGGATCGTTCACCTTCAGCTATTTTCCGGAGAATTCGTCGCATTATTTTTCCTGACCTCGTCTTAGGAAGGCCATTAACTATTTGAATTTTATCTGGCTTAGCAATTTTACCAATGCGTTCTGAAACGCAATCGATTATTGAATTTGTTAATTCGACATCTGTTTTAACATCACTATTTTCGACCACTACAAAGGCATAAATTCCTTGACCTTTTATATCATGTGGAAAGGCAACTACGGCAGACTCAATTACGCTCAAGTCCATGTTGATAGCATCTTCGATTTCAGCCGTCCCAAAACGATGTCCTGAAACGTTTATTACGTCATCGACACGACCTATGATTCTATACATTCCCTGTTTATCTCTTTTCGCCCCGTCACCAGTAAAATAATATCCATTATAATTAGAGAAATACGTGTTTTTGCACCTTTCATGATCTCCGTATGTTGTTCTAATGATGGATGGCCATGGAAATCCAATACATAAATAACCTTCAACCTCGTTTTCGTGAATAACGTTCCCTTCAGCATCCAATAATACAGGTTGAATTCCAGGTAATGGAAATCCTGCGTGCATGGCTTTCATTGGTGATAGGTTGCCGAGGCCAGAAAGCATAATTCCTCCAGTTTCAGTTTGCCACCATGTATCAACAACTGGACAATTTTTCTTGCCAATATTGGTGTGGTACCAATCCCATGCTTCTTCATTAATTGGTTCTCCAACTGATCCGATTACTTTTAATGATGATAAATTGTATTTATTGACAAAGTCTAGACCAAATCCCATTAAAGAACGAATCGCAGTTGGGGCGGTGTAAAACTGATTCACTTTGTATTTTTCGCAGACTTCCCAAAATCTTCCAGCGTCTGGGTAGGTGGGAATTCCTTCAAATAAAACGGAAGTAGCGCCAGATAAAAGTGGACCATAAACGATGTATGAATGACCTGTAATCCAGCCTATATCAGCTGTGCACCAAAACACATCATTTTTATCACTTTGAAAAACATTTTGAAAGGAGTAAGCCGAATAAATCATATAACCTGCACATGAATGAACAACTCCTTTTGGTTTTCCTGTTGATCCTGAGGTGTAAAGGATGAATAACGGGTCTTCGGCATCCATTACTTCAGCTGAACAATTTTTTTCTTCATTCTCAATTAACGAATGGTAATTTAAATCGCGATTTGATTCCCAGTTTACTTTTGTATTCGTAACATTTAGTACGATGCAATGATTTACACTTGAGCAGTTTTTTAATGCAGCATCAACCATAGATTTCAACTCAACTTGTTTGTTGCCTCGATTTAGTCCATCTGACGTGATTACAACCTTTGCTTGAGCATCATTGATTCGATCGGCTAATGCTTGAGATGAAAATCCTGCGAAAATAATGGAGTGAACAGCACCAATTCGCGCACAGGCCAAAATAGCGACAATTGATTCTATCACCATTGGCATATAAATACAAATTCTATCACCTTTTTGAATTCCTATTTTTCGAAGGGCATTTGACAATTGGCAAACTTCATCATGTAGGGCTTGATATGTAATTGATTTAGACGTTTCAAAAGGATCATTAGGCTCCCAATGAAAAGCAGTTTTGTTTGCATTTCCAGCTAAATGGCGATCAAGAATATTTTCTGTAATATTTAGTTTTCCACCCTTAAACCATTCTATTTTAGGTTCGTTAAAATTCCATTCCAAGGTAATATCCCAGTTTTTTTTCCAAGAAAATTGACTTGCAATTTCACTCCAGAAAACTTCTGGCTGTTCAGCACTTTTTTTGTACTGTTCTTGATACTCTTCAAACGTTTTTATGCGTAAATCCATGGACTTTGGTTATTTATACTAAAATAGAAAAAAAATGACATTAAAAAAGCCGTTCAAAAAAATTGAACGGCTTTCTCTTGAAGAGGCTTGATTTATTTTCCAATTATTATTTTTTTCGAAACAAATGATTCTCCTTCCGAGATCTTTAAAGTGTATTGTCCGTTATAAAGAGTTCGGACATCTAGATACCAAATTGTCGAACCTTGATTTATTTGTGCATTTCTAACTAGTTTGCCATTGGAGTCGAACAATTCAAGAACAATATTGTTTTTAAGAAGTCCATTCACTTGAACAGCAATAAATTCACTGGATGGATTTGGAAAAACCGAGAAATTCGATTCGCTTTCAAACAAGTTGGAAAGATTAACTGTTGGTGTATAGCTTGTTACACTTTCTGAAATTGATGTAACTTTTGAAGCTGCAACGTTGCCGTAAAATGTAGGTCCAACTGCATAGGGATAAGCTGAGTTCCAATTCGCGTCAACTGTACAGAAGTACGCGTATGTTCCTGATGGGTATTCAGGAGTAACGCAGAAACGTCCGTTATGAATATCTAAATAATCTTCTTGTCCAGCATGTGCAACCCACTGATAATCCTCTCTAAAATAGCCTAAAAAGTAAGTTGCATTAACCGCTGGTCCATCGTTCACATCTGTTCCATCTGGATAATGAGTTCTCACTGAATAATTTGCTAATTCGTATCCAGATTTCATTCGTGTAACACCACCAGTTCCGTTTGCATTTGTGTAACCATATGCTCCATAGATAGGAAAGCCGTCATAAGCAAATCCTATTAACGGCGAATGTTCGCTGGCATTAATCGAGTATAAACCATCGGCATCATATAAATTACAAATGTTTGATAATACTACCTGATCGAGTTTAAATGCAGATGGGTTTTGATGGTGATGATAATTTCCCATTGCTGGATGTCCTTTTGAACAATCAAATCCAGCCATTTCAGCAGGAATTGCGTCTCTGTTCCAATCCATAGAAGCTCCTGGTCCTCCGGGACAAGGCGTGTTTCCAGGTCCTCCACATAGTGCACTTGTTGATGTATTCCAAGCGACTCCGTCTCGATAATCAAATAAAGCTACGCCATTTATGAAAACACCAATATTTCCGGCATTTGTTGGGGTTTTTGTTCCTGTATTTTCAGTGGGATTTAAAGGGAACCGAAATATAGCAGCTTGATCAGTAGCTAAAGAAGGATTTCCATCTAAAAAAGGACCAGTTGGGTAGGTTGGTATACCTTTGGTTGTAGCATAAACCCAATCCGTTGAATATTGAACTGATTGAACATTTGCTAGGACATTGTCTTGAATCTGTCTCTTATACACATCTGACGCTGCCGACGATCTACTCTGTGTA
>CAJXRM010000035.1 GCA_913059205.1 uncultured Flavobacteriales bacterium | reverse complement strand
ATCTACACAGAGTAGATCGTCGGCAGCGTCAGATGTGTATAAGAGACAGGATTTTTGGGGAATTGAAACAATTCTAAGGCTTCTTCTAGTGATATAGAGTTTATAGATTGATTTGTTCTTAATGACGCGAATTGCGGCTTTTCACCATCAACTTGTTCGTCGCCGATTTGAATCATTGGTCCAAAACGACCAATACGTGCAATTATTTTTCTCCCAGATGCTGGGTCTATTCCTAATTCACGCTCTCCAGTTGCTCTCTCAGAATTTTCAAGAGTGTCTTCGACATTTGTATGGAAAGGTGTATAAAACTCTTTCAACATTTTCGTCCAATCCATCAATCCTTTAGCAATTTCATCAAATTCCTTTTCAATTTTTGCTGTGAAGTTGTAATCCATAATGGTTACAAAATGTTCAGATAGAAAGTCGGTAACGACAACCCCAATATCTGTAGGAGCAAGTTTATTTTTTTCACGACCAGTAACTTCAGTCAGTTCTTTTCTTTCAATTTTATCATTCGATAATTTCCATTGACTATAAGTGCGCTCCTCTCCTTCTCTATCAGGTTTCTCTACATACCCACGCTTCTGAATAGTTGTAATTGTTGGTGCGTATGTTGAAGGACGACCAATACCTAAACTTTCCAATTTCTTTACCAAAGAAGCCTCTACATATCGAGCAGGTGGTCTTGAAAAGCGCTGAGTAATTTTGATTTCATTTGCATCGAGCAAATCTCCTTTTGAAACCGCAGGCAACAATCCTGAATCTGTTTCGTCTTCATCTTCGTCGTCTAAGTTACTTTCCAAATAAACTTTTAAGAATCCTTCGAACTTGATTACTTCTCCTTTTGCTTGGAAAGTTTCGTCAACACCTGCAGCGTTCACTTTGATTGTTGTACGTTCTAGTTTCGCATCAGACATTTGCGAGGAAATTGCTCTTTTCCATATTAAGTCGTACAATCTCTCTTGTTCACTTTCGCCGTTAATTGAGTGCTTTCCAAAATCAGAAGGTCTGATTGCTTCGTGCGCCTCTTGTGCTCCAGTATCCTTTGTTGTGTATTTTGTTCTATTTGAAAATTCTTTTCCGTATGCTTTTTCAATTTCATTTTGCGCCGCATCCAAGGCCGTTTCTGATAAATTCACTGAATCGGTTCTCATATAGGTTATGTGTCCCGCCTCATATAAGCGCTGAGCAACACTCATTGTTCTAGAAACAGAGAATCCAAGTTTCAAACTTGCTTCTTGCTGTAATGTGGATGTTGTAAAAGGCGCAACTGGCTTTTTAATTGCCGGTTTCATAGCTACATCACTCACTTTAAAATTAGCTCCTTTGCACGATTCTAAAATCGATTCAACTTCCTTTTCCGACTTCAACTGCTGAGAAACTTCAGCTTTAAAACGTCCATTTTCCGCTGTAAAAATTCCATTTACTTTGTAAAAGAAATCACCTTTAAAGGCCTCTATCTCTTTCTCGCGCTCTACGATTAACTTCACAGCAACCGACTGTACACGACCAGCAGATAAACTAGGTCTTACTTTTCTCCATAAAACTGGTGAAAGTTCAAATCCCACAAGACGATCTAAAATTCGACGCGCTTGTTGTGCGTCAACTAATTCTTTATTTATTTCACGCGGTGAATCGATTGCTTTTAAAACAGCTGCTTTTGTAATCTCATTAAAGGTAATTCGCTTGGTTTCCTTTTTATCCAAACCCAGTGTTTCATATAAATGCCAGGAAATTGCTTCTCCTTCACGGTCCTCATCCGTTGCGAGCCAAACCGTCTCTGCAACTTTTACCAACTTCTTTAAATCAGCTACCACTTGTTTTTTGTCTGGTGACACTTCATATCGTGGAGCAAAATCATTCGCTATATCAATAGCTTCTCCTTTCTTCGCAAGGTCTCTTACATGACCGAAACTCGATTTAACTACGAAGTCTTTACCTAAGTATCCTTCAATGGTTTTTGCCTTTGCGGGTGACTCGACGATTACTAAATTTTTTGCCATGGAAGAATAATGTTATTGATATTTTTGAATTGCAAAACTAAACATAAATCTGTTTTAAACACAAACTCTTAGTTTTGCCAGCGTCGAAATCATCTACTAATGACTTGATTTACAGATAAATAATAGCTGTATTAATTAAAAAAGAGACCATTCAAATGAATGATCTCTTTACTTAATCCTTAAGATATATCGATTATTTCAATATTATTTTTTCTACAACTAGACCTGAATCAGATTTAATTCTAATAAAGTAAACTCCCTCTGAAAAATTTGAAACATCAATTTTTTCACTAAAACTTGAATTTTCTTTTGCTTTAGAAGAAAAGACTACTTTTCCATCATTTGAAACAAGTTCAATTTCAGCTGCGTTTCCTGTTGTGTTTTGAAATTCAACATTTAGTTCTTCACTGGCTGGGTTAGGGTAAATTACTAAATTATCCAGTTCATTTGTTTCGACTCCCAAGCAAGCCTCAACAATTATTGACGACTGCGCCGATCCTTGACAACCGTTTCCGTCTGTATACGTGTACGTAATGGCGTGATTGCCAATTCCAGCAGTTGCTGGATTCATTGTTCCAGCGCTTATTCCTGAACCAACGTATGTACCTCCCGATGGATTTCCTCCAGATAAAATAAGTGGTGAATTGTATGTACACATCGTTGAAAGCGGAGAATTAAATGTTACAGTTGGAGCTGGGTTTACAGTAATAACAGCGGATGCTGAATTAGAGCAGTTATTGCCATCTGTATACGTATAAGTTACGGTTTGTGTTCCAACACTTGGATCAAAATTACCACCTGAAACCCCTGTTCCGGAATATGTACCACCAACGGGACTTCCACCAGTTATTGGTGATGGTGCTGCATTGTCACAAGTAGCAGAAATCCACGTCTGAGTTACCGAAGGAGCAGTATTAACCGTAATTAAAGCAGTTGCGGTATTAGAACAATTGTTTCCATCTGTATAAGTATATGTTACTGTCTGCGTTCCTACAGAAGGATCAAAATTAGTACCCGAAACTCCTGTGCCAGTATACGTCCCACCTACCGGGCTTCCTCCAGATAAAGCCACGACTCCATTATTGTCACACGTTGCAGGAATTGAGCTGTGAGAAACAGTCGGTGCTGCAATAACAGACAATGTATACATAGAACTATGTGCACAAGAATATGTATCAGTATAATTGTATGTAATTGACTGCGTTCCTACAGAAGGATCGAACGAACCTGCTGAAACACCAGTTCCAGAATACGTACCTCCAGCTGGCGCCCCTTGAACTAGAGCGTACAACGAACTATTGTTACACAGAATAGGAGGCGATGACAACGTTATAGGATTCGATGGACATGCAATAGTAATCGAATAATTTGTACTGCCGCTGCATCCACTTGGATCCGTTACTGTTGCCGTGAAATTATATGTACCAGTTGCTGTCGGTGTTCCTGAGATTGTTCCTGCACTTGATAAAGTTAACCCTGGAGGCAAGGCACCGCCAGTTATCGTATAACTTGGTGTTCCAAGAGCTCCAGATTGAGTAAGCGCCGTTGAATACGCCGCTCCTGCTGTTCCTCCAGCCAATGGACCTGTTGGAGTCATTGTAAATGTAGGACAAACATACGGTGTGTAAACAACGTTATCAATCCCAATAAAATCGGAATTTGCGCCTGACGAACCTCCATTAGTTACAAAATATCTAAAAGCGATTCGACCAGAAGTTGGTGCAGGTAATCCACTAATTGTAATGGAATATTGAGTCCAAGTTGTAGGGTAAACACCCAAAACTAAAGTTGGATTAACACTTAATAATAAAGTTGTAAAATCACCAGTTGTTGCACCTGAGCCTGCAGCAGTACTCGCCCCATTTGTACTCAAACGAACTTCCAAACGATCAGCATAAGAATCAGGTGATGCTTTTCTGGTGAAAAATGTTAAAACATCTCCATTTTTAAACGTTCGATTTGGAGCCATTAACCAATTGCTAATTGTACCTGTAGCACCTGTATTATTAAAGTTTGCGCTTATAAAAGCATTTGCCGCTCCATTGTAAGCGTCAAAAGGACCGCCGCCAGCAACACTAGGACCTTGGGACCATACTGTCGCTCCAACTGGAGTACTATTATTCGCCATAAACCATCCGCTCGGAAGTGAAGTAATATTGTCAAAATTTTCAGTAAATGCTTGAGATTTACCAGAAAAAGGGACAAAAAGAATACCTAATAGAAAAATTCTCGAAAGTAAATTTAAATTCATCGTGCTTATTTTTTTTGTGAATAACTTGCAATTTTATCATTCAAGACACTAATTTCTTGATTCTTAATCGCCTTGATTTCCAAATTTGAAGTAGCTTCTATTTCACTTTCCAATTGATTTTTAAGCGCTCCATAAAGTTCAATTAATTCTAATTTTATGTCTTCATTGACTTGACGAGAACTTGCCTTCGCATTTTCAAATTCATATTCCTTTTCAGAAATTTGAGATTCAATCGATGCTCTGTCTTGTGCGATAGTAGCGGTACAAACTAAAAAGAATGCACCTAATAATAGAGTTTTGATTAACATAATAATAAGTAGTTGAAATTGATTTTTACACAAAATTAAGCAATATAACAGTTCAATCAGCTATAAGTGAGTTATTTAACAGGTCAATTATTTAAACCTTAGTTTTGAATGAGTTAAACTCGAGTTTCTCTGAATAAAACGGATTTATTATGCTTTTTTAAGACTGCCATTTTGACACCCTGTTGATTTTGATTAAATTCGCGGTTCAATTTAGAAAGTTTAAATGTCTATAGAAGATAATAAAGAAATGGACGAAAGTCTGCAAGGAACTGCAACTGTGATAAAAACCGGAAAGCCATCCAATGGTAAAATGTTGTTTCTGGAAAGTTATGGCTGTGCAATGAATTTTGCCGACAGTGAAGTTGTTGCTTCCATCATGACAGAAGAAGGTTATGGAACAACATCCGATGAGCATGAGGCTGATATTATATTAATTAATACGTGCTCGATACGCGAAAACGCAGAGGAAAGAATCAGAAAAAGACTTACAAACTTTAAAAACCGAAAAAAACGTCAACCAGGCTTAATTGTTGGTGTTTTAGGTTGCATGGCTGAGCGATTAAAGCAAGCATTTCTAGAAGAAGAGCAACTAGTTGATATTGTTGCAGGCCCTGATTCATATAGAGATTTACCAAACCTAGTTAACGAAGTTGGTTCTGGTCAAAAGGCCGTTAATGTTCTTCTTTCAAGAGATGAAACGTATGCCGATATTTCACCAATTCGATTGAATGGAAATGGCGTTTCTGGTTATGTTTCAATTACACGTGGATGTGATAATATGTGTTCGTTTTGCGTCGTTCCTTTCACAAGAGGTCGTGAACGTTCACGAAGTCCAGAAACTATTGAGAGAGAATGTCGTGACTTATTTGATTCAGGTTATCGAGAAGTAACATTATTGGGACAAAATGTGGACTCTTACCGTTGGAACATGACTTCTAAAGGAGAAATCAAAGATGAAACAGCATCAACGACTAATTTTTCTCAATTAATGGAAATGGTTGCACAAATCTCCCCAGAACTTCGCGTGCGTTTTTCCACATCTCACCCGAAAGACATGACGGATGAAGTAATTGAAGTAATGGCCAAATATGATAACATTTGTTCGTATATTCATTTGCCTGTTCAGTCTGGAAATACCGAAATGTTGAAACGAATGAATCGTGGATATTCTCGAGAATGGTATTTGGATAGAATAGCAGCAATTAGAAGAATTATTCCGGATTGTGCCATTTCAACAGATATTATTACCGGTTTTTGTGATGAAACAGAAGAAGAACACAATGACACACTGAGTTTAATAAAGGAAGTGAAATTTGATTTTGCATTTATGTACAAATATTCTGAGCGTCCAAAAACATTGGCCGAAAGAAGGTATGAGGATAATGTTTCTGAAGAAGTTAAAAGTGCGCGATTAACAGAAATAATTGACCTTCAACTCTCTCAAGCATTGGCTTCTCATCAAGCCCAAATTGGAAAAATCCACAAAGTATTGGTAGAAGGTTTTTCTAAACGATCTGACGACTTTTTAAGTGGAAGAAATGACTACAATTCAAAAACTATATTTCCACGTGGAAAAGCAAAAAAGGGTGATTACGTTTTGGTTAAAATAACAGAATGTACATCAGCGACTTTGAAAGGTGAATTGGTTGAAATTTTAACTTCAGTAACGAATTAAATCATGGAAGTTCAACAAGTAAAACAGCGTTTCGGTATTATTGGAAATGCGCCTCTATTAAATCGAGCTTTGGAAGTAGCTATTCAAGTTGCTCCTACAGATATTTCTGTTTTAGTAACTGGAGAAAGCGGGACAGGAAAAGAAATTATTCCACAAGTGATTCACCAATTAAGTTCAAGAAAGCACGGTGAATATATTGCTGTCAACTGTGGCGCTATTCCAGAAGGAACAATTGATTCTGAATTATTTGGTCACGAAAAAGGATCATTTACTGGCGCAAGCGGAAGTCGAAAAGGATATTTTGAAGTCGCTGATGGTGGTACAATTTTTTTAGATGAAGTTGCCGAGCTCCCGATGCAGACTCAGGTTCGTTTGCTACGTGTGTTGGAAACTGGTGAATTCATTCGAGTAGGATCATCAAAATCAATAAAAACAAATGTTCGTGTTGTTGCTGCGACAAATGAAAATATGCAACGCGCAATTTCGAGTGGAAAATTTAGGGAGGATTTGTTTTATAGATTGAGTACAGTTCCAATTTCATTGCCTGCATTGCGAAACAGAAAGGAAGATGTCCACCTGTTGTTTAGAAAGTTTGCAAGTGATTTTAGTGATAAATATAGAATGCCAGCCATTAAATTAAATGATGATGCAGTTGATTTGTTGAACAATTATTCATGGCCTGGTAATATTCGACAGTTAAAAAACTTGGTAGAGCAGATTTCGGTTATTGAGACAAGCAGAGAGATTGATGCTGTTTTATTTAAGCGATATTTACCTGATGAGAAATCAAATACTCCGGCATTAATACCTGAAGGTGGCGGAAGCGATTCTATAAATGAGCGCGAATTGATGTATAAATTCTTATTCGATATGAAAAAGGATTTGACCGATTTGAAAAAAATAGTTCTTGAAATGGTCTCTCAAAATGGAGAAATTGATTTAGACAACGATCAAACAAGTATGATCAATCGTTTTTATTCTGACATTCAAACACCTTCGAACACAACAAAAATTTTACCTCCAGTAAATCCTTCGAATGATAACGATTATGATTTTGATTCCAAAAACAATGAGGGTTCATATGAGGAACATGAAGAAGTTGAGGAGTCCTTATCATTGGAAGACCGAGAAAAAGAATTGATTCAAAAAGCCCTTGAAAAACACAAAGGGAAACGCAAATATGCCGCTTCGGAATTAGGAATAAGTGAACGAACGCTTTATAGAAAGATAAAAGAGTATAACTTAGCAGACTAATGAAACTGTTTTTATTCATAGCACTATCTTTTTTGTTGGCCAGTTGTTGGCCTTCAAGCGTTTCATTTATGGATAAGGGATCAATGCCTCCAGAATGGAAAACCTTTACGTTAAAAACATTAGATAATAACGCACCAAATACACCTCTAAGTTATCCAGCGCAACTTTCAGAAGCAGTAAAGGATGGAGTACAAAATAATACTCGTCTTTTGATCACTAATAATATTGATGATTCAAGTATAGACATTGAAGGTGTGATTAATAGCTACAATGTTTCGCCGATTGCTTTACAAAATGATGAAACAGGTACTCAAAATGCTGCTCAAAATAGACTTACGATATCTGTAAACTTTGATATATACATTAAAGTTCCTGAACCTAGTGAAATGAGAATGACAAGTACACGTTTTGTCGATTATTCTTCTGATCAGGATTTAAGCAACGTTGAATCACAATTATTGGACGAAATCAATACCCAAGTTGTTCAAGATGTCATCAATAAACTACTTTCTAATTGGTAATGTTGACAGCTAAAGATATATCAGAACGAATTCAAAACCCTTCGTTAATTCAAAAAGAAGATTTAACTTTTTTAAGTGATTTAGCAGTAAAGAATCCTTATACTCAAATATACTCAATACTTTATTTAAAAGGTTTGGGTGATTCAAAAGACATTCATTTTGAGGAAGAGTTACAAAAACACTCGTATCGAATTGGTGATCGCGCTCAATTGTTTAAACTAATCCATGATTTTTCAAAAGACAGCTCGTTTACTCAAGTAAACGACGAAATCACTGAAAATAATTTTGTTCAAAAAGAAATTGACCCTGTTGAAGTACAAGCTGATACCGAACAGTTGAATAAAACTGAAATCTCTTCGACTGAAGAAAAAGAAGAATTTGTCTCGGAAATTGAAATAGAAGAAGACATAGAAATTAAAGAAACTTCATTATCATTTGATGGCGATTCAGTTGAAGAAATTGTTTCGGATACCCTAGAGGAATCGATTTTACACCATTCATTTGCGGCAAATTATCAATTACCTGAATTATCAAATGAAGAAGTTGAAGCGCTAGAAAAACGAAAAACGACCGAAAATAGTTCAACAGAACCTGATATTGAGTCAATTCCAGAAAAAGAAATCGAAATTAATACTAAATTATCGTTCACTTCTTGGTTGCAATCAAATAAAAATAATGTTGAGCATTTGGATGACGATAAGCTAAAAATTGATGCAATTGTGAACGATTCAAGTCTCACATTTGAAATCAATGAATTCTTTGGAGAAGTTGTGAAACCTAAGAAAGAGTTCTTCTCCCCTATTAAAAAAGCCAAAGAAAGTTTAAGTGAAGAAGCGCTTCCGGTAAGTGAAACTTTGGCCAAAATTTATGCTCTTCAAGGTAATTTTCCAAAAGCAATTTACGCTTATGAGCAATTAAGTTTGAAATATCCGGAAAAAAAGATTTTCTTTGCAATCCAAATAAAAGAATTACAGAAAAAATTAAACACATAAATTAACATGGAAGCTTTATTCTCAATTATCATTATGATCTCAAGTATTTTACTTGTATTCGTTGTATTCATCCAAAACCCAAAAGGAGGAGGATTAAGTTCAGACTTTGGTTCGGCACAGCAGTTAGGAGGAGTTCAAAAAACGAATGACTTTATTGATAAAGCAACTTGGTCATTGGCTGGAGTTGTTGCTGTATTGAGTATAATTTTAACATTGAGAATGAAATCTCCAGAAACTGTGGTTGAGGAACCAGCTCAAACTGAGCAAGGTCAAACACAAGATGGTCAGCCAGCGGGTAAACAAAAACCAGCTCAAAAGCCAGCGAACTAATATCGTATTCTAATACAATTTTAAATGTCAGTATGTCACATGCTGACATTTTTTTATGTCAATACGTCCAGTATATTGAATTGGCATAAAATTGGTCTAAAGTCCAACAGTATTAATCATTAAATAATTTTTACAAAAACATGTCAAATTCATTTAAACCTTTAGCGGATCGAGTTCTTATCGAACCATCTCCAGCAGAGCAAACCACAGCAAGTGGAATTATTATTCCAGATTCAGCAAAGGAAAAGCCTTTGAAAGGAAAAGTAATTGCAACCGGTAACGGAAAAACAGATGAACCAATCACAGTAAAAGTTGGAGACGAAGTACTTTATGGTCAATATTCTGGAACGGAAATCAAATTGGATGGTAAAACATTTTTGATTATGCGTGAATCGGATATTTACGGAATATTTTAAAACAATTAATTATTGAATTTTAAAACAGAAAAAAATGGCAAAAGATATATATTTTAATGTTGAAGCGAGAGACAAACTTAAGCGAGGAGTTGATGCGTTGGCAAATGCAGTTAAGGTAACGTTGGGACCGAAAGGAAGAAACGTTGTTATTGGACGTAAATTTGGGGCACCTCAAATCACAAAAGATGGTGTAACTGTTGCAAAAGAAATTGAATTAAAAGACCCTATCGAAGATATGGGGGCTCAAATGGTAAAAGAAGTTGCTTCGAAAACTGCTGATATTGCAGGTGACGGAACTACAACTGCAACTGTTTTGGCTCAGGCAATTATTGGTGCAGGATTGAAAAATGTTGCTGCAGGAGCAAATCCTATGGATTTAAAACGCGGAATTGACAAAGCGGTTATAGAAATCGTTAAAGAATTGAAGAAAATTTCGAAAGAAGTTGGTTCCGACAATGATAAAATCAAGCAAATTGCGAGTATCTCTGCTAACAATGACGAAACAATTGGTTCGTTAATCGCAGAAGCAATGAAAGTTGTTGGAAACGACGGTGTAATAACTGTTGAAGAAGCGAAGGGAACTGAAACTGAAGTAAGAACGGTGGAAGGAATGCAATTTGATAGAGGGTACTTGTCTCCTTACTTTGTTACAAATACAGAGAAAATGATAACGGACATGGAAAATCCAATGATCTTAATCTACGATAAGAAGATTTCGAACATGAAAGATTTACTTCCTGTATTGGAGCCAGTTGCTCAAGCAGGAAAACCGTTGTTAATTATTGCTGAAGATGTAGACAGTGAAGCTTTAGCGACATTGGTTGTAAACAGAATAAGAGGTTCACTGAAAGTTGCTGCGGTTAAAGCTCCAGGATTTGGTGACCGAAGAAAAGCAATGTTAGAAGATATCGCAATTTTAACTGGAGGTCAAGTTATTTCAGAAGAGCGAGGATTGACTTTGGAGAATGCAACGTTGGATATGTTGGGAACTGCTGAAAAAGTAGAAATTGATAAAGACAATACAACTATCATTAACGGTGCAGGAAGAAAAGGAGATATTGAAGCTAGAATTGGACAAATTAAAGCTCAAATTGAATCTACAACATCAGATTACGACAAAGAAAAAATGCAAGAACGTTTGGCGAAGTTAGCTGGCGGAGTTGCTGTTCTTTATGTAGGTGCTGCCACTGAAGTTGAAATGAAAGAGAAGAAAGACCGTGTTGACGACGCCTTAGCAGCTACTAGAGCAGCTGTTCAGGAAGGAATTGTTCCTGGTGGTGGTATTGCTTTGATTCGCGCTTTAAGTGCAATTGAGAAGTTAACTGGAGCCAATGACGATGAAACAACTGGTATTGCAATTGTGCGCCGAGCTGCTGAAGAACCGTTACGCCAAATCATTGCGAATTGTGGTGGTGAAGGTGCGGTAATCGTTCAGAAAGTAAAAGAAGGTAAAGCAGATTTCGGTTACAACGCGCGAACTGAAACATTCGAGAACCTGTACAAAGCTGGGGTTATTGATCCAACTAAGGTAACGCGTATTGCGATTGAAAATGCAGCCTCTATTGCCTCAATGTTATTGACAACTGAATGCGTAATAGCAGATGAGCCAATTGATGAAGATGCTGCTCACGCTGCAATGCACGCAGGAGGTGGAATGCCAGGAATGATGTAACTTCGACAAGCTCAGTTACCCATTCGATAAGATAAGTAGCTAAAAGAGCATAAAGAGTTGGCTTCGGTCAACTCTTTTCCTCGTTTCTTTCTTCCCGATATTTCTCGGATAGCTAGAAACGTTTATATATAGGAACTCTTTGCTTCGGCAAGGAGTTTTTTTTTAATTGTTGGTCATTTCCTTACCGCACTGGTTACAGTAAATAGATCCAAAGGGATTGTCGTGCTCGCAACTTCCGCACAAATTATCCTTTTTCCCATCGTCTTTGTAACGTGACATTTCTACCGTAATTAGCCCAGTTGGAACAGCAATTATTGCATAGCCCAAAATCATCATAATGGAAGCCAAGAATTTACCGATATCTGTATAAGGAGTGATATCCCCAAAGCCAACGGTCGTAACCGTCACAATTGCCCAATAAATACTTGCTGGAATTGAATCAAACCCATGTTCACCTCCTTCAATTACATACATCAGCGTTCCTGCCATGATAATCATCATCACGACAAAAAACAAAAAGACCATAATCTTATAATAACTCGCTTTAAGCGAATGCGCTAATGCCTGTGACTCCGATGTAAAGCGACTAAGTTTTAAAATTCTAAAGATTCGCAGCAAGCGCATTGCTCGCACAACTCTTAACGATTGATATCCTTGAATAAAAGGCAATAAACTTAAAAAAGTTGGAAGAATTGATACTAAATCTATAATTCCCCAAAAACTTTTAATGTATTTCCATGGATGTGGTGCAATATAAATTCTAAGAATATATTCAAGACTAAAAATAGCCGTGAAAATCCACTCCAATATGTGTAATTCCTCGCCAAAATTTAACCGCCATTCTGGAACACTTTCTATTAAAACAATTAGTACTGAAAAAACAATCAGCACCAATAATATTACATCAAAATTTCTACCTGATCTTGTATGTGTTCCGAATATTATTTCGTTGAGTTTAGATTTCATGTTCTAAAGATATTAAAAATAGAATTTTAAACTTCAATTCTATCTTGACACATTTTTCTGAAATGTTTTGGATTTAATTGATCCCAAAGCTAAAATCCATCTTTTTGAAAAAAATACTTTTACACCATTTCAGATCATCGTCTGTAATAATAGAAACAGAAATTCCTTGTACGTTTTATGAAACGGACTATCAAATTTCCATAATTATGGTTACTTTTCTCCAAATGTGTCATTATAAAACAAAGTTAGCATCATGAATTTTTCGCTTTGGTATATCGACCCATTAACTGATTGGCCTCCGTGGATTGTAGCAACACTTTTTTTTGGACCACTCGTTTTTGGAGCAATTATATATTTTTATTTTACGCGACATGCTCGTTCGTGGAGGAAAGGTATATTTCCAAATACGTTAAAGCCAAACGATGATAATTTACTGGAGGCATATTTGGCTTTAGCATCTCGTTTGATGCTTTTAAATCCAAAATCTCTTAAAGGGAAAACACAATTCATAAACGAATATTTTAACCGCTACTTCAAACTGTCCAATTATAATTTTGGTGATTCTCTTGTGTTTTCGCTGAAGTACCCAATTAAGGAAGAAACAGTTACAGATTGGATAAATAACAATTGGACCAAAGACAGTATGCGAGTCCAATTGATTTACTTTTTAGTCGGTTTAGCCATTCAAACAGAAAAACTTACACCAAGAGAACTTATTTTCATTCAGGAAATAAACTCAAAATTGGGGTTTACTGCCGATAATTTAAATCGAATAATTGCAATCTACACTACGTATTACGAGGAAAAACAGCAACAAGAAAAACCAAGTTCGCTATTTGTTCATTCAAAAAAATCATTTTTAAGTGTTTTAGGTTTGAAGGAAAACTATTCACAATCTGATTTAAAAACTGCATACAGAAGTATGGCAAAGCTTCATCATCCTGATAATTATGCCACAGAATCAGAGGCTCAACAAAAAATTGCAGAAGAAAAATTTATTCAGATTCAAAAGGCCTACGAGTATCTATTGGATAAAAGGAAGGTTTAAATGAAAAATTGGAATCCAAAATAAGGCAAAAAAAAAAGACCGCTATTTAAGCGGTCTTCTCATTGTTTATGAGCAAGTGGTTAAAACTTGGTAATTTTAAATTCTGTTCTTCTGTTTGCTTGGTGTTCAGCTTCCGAACAATTAACACCATCCTTACATTTATTAATCAAACGAGTTTCACCATATCCTTTGTAAGTAATTCTATCAGGATTTGTGATTTTTGATTTGATATATTCAGCTGCTGCTTTCGCTCGTTGTTCAGATAGTTGCGCATTTGCTTTGTCACTACCACGACTGTCAGTATGAGATCCCAATTCAATGTGAACATTTGGATTATTCTCCATTGCCTGAACAATTTTGTCTAATTCGATTGCTGCATCTGGTCTAACTTGATAAGAACCTAAATCCCAGAAGATAGCGTTAACGTCAACAATATCTTCAAGTTTTGTTTGACCAACAGTAACTTTTTCAAGTTTTAAATCAACTTCGGCATTGACGTCGTATTGACCTTCTCTGTCTAAAACGCGACTATAATTCACTGAAACACTCAAATAACCTTCAGCCTCAACACGTAAATTGTAATTGATTCTTTCATTTAATCGTTTTTCTTCAAGTTTCTTGGTAAACATACCATTCGCGTTAGAAGTCATATCCTCATCAGTTCCTGATGTATTGTCAATTAACTTAACTTTTGCGCCTGGTATTGGAGCTCCTGTCTTTTTATCCGTAATAACTCCTAGCAAAGAAATTACAGGATCTTTATCCAATACAACATTTACATTTCTCTCTTCTGAAACTGCTAAATCAGCAATATCCATTGTCTTCGAATAATATCCTTCTTTTTGTACAACTAGTTGATATGGCTTATTAGGATCAAGGTCAAAATTAAATGAACCTTTTCCATCAGAATCAAAAACTCCAACTTCTGCACCTTCAGCATCCATCAACGCAACTTTTGCATTCTGAAGAGAATTCCCATCTCTATCTGCAACCAATCCTTTCAAGAATGCAATATTGATGAATTTCTTATTGTTTGTGAACGAATAAATGTCATCGCTTCCATTTCCTTCTTCTCGATTCGAAGAAAAGTATCCAGAATATTGATCTGAAGAAAGAATGAATGAAAAATCATCTGCATATGAATTAACTGGGGCTTCTAAATGTTCGATTTCACCAACTCCTCTATTTACATGTGCCATAAACACATCTAAACCACCTAGTCCTGCATGACCATCCGAAGAGAAAAACAATAAACCATCTCTGTGAATGAACGGAAACATTTCATTTCCTGGAGTATTGATTTTGTCACCCATATTTTGAGGACGTCCCCAAGTTCCATCTTCATTTCGAGAAACTTTATAAATATCAGTTCCTCCATATCCACCTGGCATATCAGAAACAAAGTACATAATCGTAGCATCATGATTTAGTGCAGGATGTCCAACACTATAATCAGGATTATTAAATGGAACATGAATTGGGTCGTCCCATTTTCCGTCCACATTAGAAGAAGTCATGATTTTTAATTTCAAAATCTTTTTGCTTTCGTAATAGTTTTGAGTAAAAGCCATGAAGTCACCGTCTCTATTGAAAGATAAAGGCCCTTCATTGTACTTCTTATTTAACTTTCTGTCAAAATAGCGAGTTTTAATTAACTCACCCGCTCCTCCTGGATCTCCAATATATAGATCATAATATCCAAGATTCGATTTTTCCCAAATACGTTTAACTTCAGTATTCAAATCTCTAGAGGAAGAGTAAACAACACGACCATTATAGTACACGGGAGCAATGTCCGATTCTTCTGAGTTCATTTGAAGGTTTCTAACTTTGAAACGATCATTGTCACCAGCAAAAACGGTGTTGGCGACTACTAATAATAAAAGGATTATAGAATATTTCATTTTAATTCAAATTAAAAATAACGAGGTGAAGTAATATTTTCTTTACCCTTATAAAACAGCTCATAACGTAACATTACTTCGTGCGAACCAAAGTTGTTCTTAAATGTCTCGTGACCATACGACCAGTCAAAAGAATATCCAACTCTAAAGCTTTCCTTAAACGTATAGCCTAGCAGTACTCCAATCGCATCACGTGATCTCCACATCGCACCAACTTCAAACTTCTTATTAAATTCAAAAAGTGAAGAAATATCTAAAGTAATCGGTGCGCCATAAGACACTCTAAGGAAAGTTGAAGGCTTCCAAACAGTTTTCGCGTTAAGATCAACAGCACCACCTGCAGTAAAATAAAAATGTTGGATCTCCTTCCCACCTACATGCATTCCATCATCGCCTGAAAAGTTATACAGTATAGTCTTAGGAGTTGATAATCCAATATAGAAATGCTCATGAGTGTATAAAAGACCTATTCCAAAATCCAAAAACATATCGTTTTGAGATGCATTAGAAATTGCCATATCTCCTGATTGATCTGCATACAAATCTCTCAAGTTTCTATCATAGTTACTAAATGCTCCCTTAATTCCAAAAGCTAAATGATTCCGCTTGTTTAATTTTAAGCGATAAGCCAAATCAAGATTTCCACTAAAAATATTAGTTGGACCGATTTTATCATTTTGCAGTGACACCCCTAAACCAAGTTTATTTCTAAAAATTGGAGTATTCAATGTAAAAGTTTGAGACATTGGAGCACCTTTTACTCCTACCCACTGACTTCTGTGCAATAGTGTCATTGTCAACATGCCTCTATTTCCAGCATAGGCAGGATTTACCGCTTGTGTATTAAACATATAATGAGTATACATCGCGTCTTGTTGTGCATTCGCACCTTGGGTGATTAACATTCCACCTACAAGTAAAAATATGTGTTTAATTTTCATCATGATTATCAAATTATCGAGTTAGATAGATAAATCCTTTTAATGGTTTATTTCCATCTTTCAAGTCCAAAATATAATAGTAAGTTCCCACAGGTAATTCTGTTTTATCCAAAATTGCACCTTCGTTTGATACACCATACCATTCGTTTTTATATCCTGTTGCATCATATACAACTGAACCCCATCTGTTAAATATTTTTAAGTCATTTTCAGGATGATCAAAAATACCTTTGATGACCAAGAAATCATTTACTCCATCGTAGTTTGGAGAAAATACTTCTGGAACTTTAACTTCACAAGACTCTGGATCTAAATAGTTAGGAATTTGATTGTTGTTACAATCATCTGGGAATCCATCACCATTATTGTCATATTCATCAATTGTTAAAATACCATCGTCATCGTCATCAGTATCTTGAAAATCTGGTTGTAAGTCACCGTCAGTATTTGTTAATGGAAGAGGATTTAATTCAATGTAATCATCCAATCCATTGTCGTTGGCATCATACCAATTAACGTATGTTCCGTTATTGTCTGGATCAAACCAGCCGCCTCCAGCTTCCCAAACATCCCAAAGTCCGTCATTGTCTGAATCTAAATCATGGATATCTGGAATACCATCAGAATCGGTATCTCCATTGTTCAATGCTGTCAAAATTTCCACTAAATCAGGAATTCCATCATTATCGTCATCCAAATCAAAGTAATTTACAACCCCGTCATTATCTGTATCTGGCGAAACAACAAATACAATTAAATCAGTCACACAACCCGGAGTAGGAGTATTATCATCACATACTTGATAAAACATGGAATCTAATCCTTCAAAATCCACAGGTGGAGTATAATTGATTGTCTGATCACCATTAATTACAACAGTACCGCCTTGAACAGTAGTATAAGGAAATGTCGGACTTGAAACTATAAGGTTTGCAGTTTCAACATCTGTATTATTCGCAAGAATATCAATATTATTTAATGCTGTATTGATATCAGTGTACACCATTTCATTACCGCTAGTTGGAATATCATTAATACATACTACAGTGACGAAAATTGTATCTAAAGTAATATCGGTTCCATCGGACACTTCATAAACAATCATATCGGTTCCACACCAATTTGGAGCAGGAGTAAAAGTTACTGTACCATTTGAATTGTATACATAAGTGTTCGAACCTGTATAGAAAAAGTTACCAACTGTTAAGAAATCACCTTCAATGTCAGAGTTATTTGCAAGTAAGTTATTTGCAGTCGAACCTGAATTATCTTCGTTCATTGTGATGTATTCGTTGCCATTTGTTGGAGCATCATTTATACAAGTGACAAAAATTATTATTCTATCTACGGTTACTAAAGAACCATCTGTAACCTCGTAATACACAGTATCAGATCCACAAAAGTTTGGATTAGGTGTATAATTATATGTGTTGTTACCATTGTTTGTAAATGATCCATTACTTGGTCCACTAACAATCGCACCTAAGGATATTGGGTCATTTTCAACATCACTATTGTTAGCTAACAAATCAGGTGTTGCAGTAGCTGGAGCATCTTCATTCACCGTCATTGTCTCATTGCCTTGAGTTGGTGCATCATTCACACAATTTATTGTAAGGAACAATGTATCTGTTACAACAACAAAACCGTCTGAAACACCATATATAATAGTGTCTAAGCCACAATAATCCGGAGCTGGATAATACAATATAGTTCCATTACCATTGTTATATAAAAATGTTCCTGGTACGTTACTATTAACCGTTGTGATAGACAATGGATCATTATCCAAATCAGAATTGTTCACTAACAGGTTTGTTATTGTAACCGGTTGAGCGTCCTCATTTATTGCTAAATACTCGTTACCTTGTGTAGGCGGATTGTTTTGAGCAATAGTTTGACCAGATAGAGTCAAAAACCCTAAAAGGAAGAACAGCCGTCTTGCTTTTAAAAAATTAATCTTCATTTTGTTTTGTTGCTTCATGTAATTAAAAATATCATTCTGTATAACCTATAATCTTCAATAAATGCTTTTTAATTAAGGCTGTCTGTTAAAAATCAGACAGCCTTTTTTATAATTTATTTTTATCTGTTTATTATTACTTCAGTAACAGTTACACCGTGGTCAGTGAATAAACGTAACATGTATTTACCACTTGCCAATTCAGTTCCATCTATGACTTTTTCATCTAAATCAACAGGTAACATAATTACTCTACCAAGCATATCGAACATTTCAACCTGCTTGATTTCACCTGAGTACTTAATTTTAAATATACCTGTCATCGAAGGATTTGGATAAACAACTAAATCTTCGAAAGTGATATCTTCAATTCCAACAGATGAAACTGTTTGACAAGAAGATGTATCAATACAACCGTTATCGTTAATAATTACCGCGTAACTTCCATTTGAGCTAGGAGTAAATGTTGCTCCAATCGCTCCAGGAACGTTGTTTCCTGTAGAACAATCAATCCATTGGTATGAAGTTCCAGCGTTATCAGCAACCAATGTAACTCCATCAGTATCGAAAGAAACCGTTGGATTCACCATATCAACAACTGTAATATTGAAGCTACATACTGAAGTATTTCCAGCATTATCAGTTGCAACATACGTTACTGTTGTAGTTCCAAATGGGAAGTAATCACCTGAGAAGTAATCTTGACTCATCACTGTTCCAGGACAATTGTCTGAAGCTTGAGGTTGAGACCAATCTACTTTCACCTCACATTGGTTCGGTAATGAAGTAAATATCGTCATATCAGCTGGACAACTAGTAATCATAGGAGCTTCGGCGTCAATTACAGTTACTGTGAATGAACATACTGAAGTATTACCAGAAATGTCTACCACCGTATATTCTTGAGTCGTTGATCCAATTGGGAACAAGTTTCCACTTGTATATCCAGACACATCTGTTTGTGATAAGCCTGCAATTCCACAATTATCAGATACAACTGGTGTTCCATAAGTCACGCTTGCCCCACAGAATCCTGGTGTATTATTCGCCGTAATGTTTGTTGGACAAGTAATAACTGGCGCTTCTCCATCCACAACTGTAATCACTTGAGAACAAGTTGTGCTGTTTCCTGAAGGGTCAGTTACAGTCCATGTTACAGTCGTTGTTCCTGCACCAAATACTGCCGGAGCATTATTTGTAATCGAAGCAACAGAACAGTTATCTGTAGCAGAAGGAGGTGTTAAAACAACTCCCGTTGCGTTGCAAGATCCAGGATCAGAACTCACAGTCATATCAGCAGCACATGAAACTATTACAGGTAATTCATCATCCGTTACAGTTACATCTTGTGTACAAGTCGCAGTGTTTCCTGAACCATCAGTTACAATCCATGTTACTGTTGTTGTTCCTACAGGGAAGAATGCCGGTGCATCATTACCAGTTGAAGCAATTGAACAGTTATCAGCTGTTACAGGCGAACCTAGAACAACTACTGTCGATCCACATACACCAGCATCTGCTGTAATTGTAACATCCGACGGACAAGTAATCGTTGGAAGCTCATTATCTTCAACTGTCACAACTTGTGTACATGTCGCAGAGTTTCCAGAACCATCAACTATCGTCCAAGTCACTGTAGTATTTCCTAATGGGTAAATACCAGGTGCATTGTTCGTTACAGAAGCAATTGAACAGTTATCAGATGTTACAGGAGTCCCTAGCACAACCGATGTTGCATTACAAGATCCAGCATCAGCTGATACGATAAGGTCAGCTGGGCAAGTAATTATCGGCGCTTCATTATCGTTCACTGTTACCATTTGTGTACATGTTGACATATTTCCAGCAGCATCAGTTACAGTCCAAATTACAGTTGTCGTTCCCAATGGGAAGGCAGCTGGGGCATCGTTTGTTACAGAAGAAACTGTACAGTTATCAGAAGTTACTGGTGTACCAAGTACAACTCCAGTCGCATCACATGATCCTGCATCTGCTGAAACAATAACATCACTAGGGCAAGCAATTGCCGGAGCCTCAGTATCAATTACAGTTACTATTTGCTCACATGTTGAAGTGTTTCCAGCAGCATCCGTTGCTGTCCAAGTTACTGTTGTATTTCCTAAAGGATAAGTTCCAGGAGCATTATTTGTTACTGTTCCCATTGCACAATTATCAGTAACCATTGGTGTTCCAATTGCAACCATTGTTGCCGAACAAGTACCACCATTCGCACTTACTGTTAAATCAGAAGGACAAACAATAATCGGTGCTTCATCATCAGTTACTGTTACTGTTTGAGAACAAGTTGCTGTATTACCTGCATCATCTGTTACGGTCCAAATTACCGTTGTATTTCCTAATGGGAAAGCAACTGGTGCATTGTTTGTTGTCGAAGCAACATTACAGTTATCAGAAGTTACTGGTAAACCTAATACTACACCTGTCGCCGAACAAGATCCTGCATCAGCAGAAGCCGTAACGGCAGTTGGACAAGTAATCATAGGTGCTTCTGCATCTATTACCGTTACAACCTGAATACATTCAGCTGTATTTCCTGCAGCATCAGTCACAGTCCATGTTACATCTGTGTCTCCCAATGGGAAAGTAACAGGTGCATCATTTGATACTGAAGCAACCATACAGTTGTCATTCGTGATTGGTGCTGTTAAAGTAACTCCCGTTGCTCCGCAGATTCCAGGAGTTGAGTTAACAGTGATATCAGCAGCACAAGCGATTGTTGGATTTACATTATCCACAACTGTTATTATTTGATTACATGTTGCTGTATTACCAGCAGCATCAGTTACAGTCCATGTTACCGTTGTATTACCAAGTGCAAATACACCAGGGGCATTATTGGTAACAGAAGCTATTGTACAATTATCTGAGGTAGTTGGAGAACCAAGTGCTACACCGGACGCTGCACATACTCCAGGATTCGTTCCTACTGTAATATCAGCAGGACATGTTATTACCGGAACTTCTGTATCTTGAACCGTTACAGTTTGAGCACATGTTGCAGTATTACCTTGAACGTCAGTTACAGTCCACGTTACATTTGTAACACCAAGTGGGAAAGTAGCCGGTGCATTGTTAACAACACTTGCAATTGTACAGTTATCTGAAGTAATTGGCGTACCAAGAACAACACCTGTAGCATTACATGTTCCTACGTTCGTGCTCACTACTACTGGAGCAGGACACGTAATTATTGGGTTTTCTACATCTTCCACTGTTACCGTTTGAGCACAAGTAGAAGAATTACCACTCGCATCAGTTGCAGTCCAAGTTACAGTTGTATTTCCAAATGGGAATACAGCAGGTGCATCATTAACAATTGTTACTGATGCAGTACAGTTATCAGTTGCAGTAGCCATACCTATAGCAACACTACTTGCAGTACAAACTCCTGGATCATTACTTACCAGAACATCAGAAGGACAAGTAATAATTGGTGCCTCTATATCTTCAACAGTTACTGTCGAAGAACATGTTGTTGAGTTACCATTATTATCTGTTACCGTTAAAACAACCGTGTTTGCTCCAATATCAGAACAATCGAAGTTTGTTATATCTAAACTCAACGAAGCAATTCCACATGCATCGTTAGATCCATTGTCGATATCTCCAGTTGTTATTGTTGCGTTTCCTGTTGCATCCAACTGAACTGTGATGTCTTGACAATTTGCTACTGGAGCAACATTGTCTTCTACCATAACTGTTGAAGAACAAGTTGAGACGTTCGAGTTATTATCTGTTACTGTTAAAATAACAGTATTGGAACCAACATTTAAACAATCAAATGATGTTATATCCAATGCCAATGAAGCAATTCCACATGCATCGTTCGATCCATTGTCGATATCTCCAGTTGTTATTGTTGTGTTTCCTGTTGCATCTAACTGAACTGTGATGTCTTGACAAATTGCTACAGGAGCTACGTTATCTTCAACTGTTACTGTTGATGAACAAGTTGAAACGTTTCCGTTATTGTCTGTTACCGTTAATTCAATCGCATTCGCACCTACATTTGAACAATCAAATGATGTTATATCCAATACCATTGAAGCAATTCCACATGCGTCGTTAGATCCATTGTCGATATCTCCGGTTGTTATTGTAGCATTTCCGGTTGCATCCAACTGAATTGTGATGTCTTGACATATTGCTACTGGAGCAACATTGTCTTCTATTGTTACAGTCGAAGTACATGTCGAAGTGTTTCCGTTATCATCTGTTGCAGTTAATGTTACAGTATTCGCTCCAACATTAGAGCAATTAAATGTTGAATTGTCAATTGTTAATGTTATTCCACATGCATCGTTCGATCCATTGTCAACATCTGCTGGTGTGATTGAAGCATTCCCTGCCGCATCTAACTGAACTGTGATATCTTGACATATTGCCATTGGTGCAACATTGTCTTCTACAGTTGCAGTTGAAGTACAAGTTGAAGAATTACCATTTACATCTGTTACTGTCAACGTTACAGTGTTTGTACCAACATTCGAACAATCGAAGTCTGTTACGTCCAAGCTCATTGAAGCGATTCCACATGCATCGTTCGACCCATTGTCGATATCGCCAGTTGTGATTGAAGCATTTCCAGAAGCATCTAACTGAACAGTTACATCTTGACACATTGCTATTGGAGCAGTATTATCAACAACAACTACTTCAGCAACACAAGTCGATGAATTACCATTTACATCTGTTACCGTCAATGTTACTGGCATTCCAATGGCACCTACGGTAACATCAGCACAAGTGAACACTGTTTGAGAAGCAGATAAACTAGCTATTCCACAATTGTCAGATGATCCAAAATTAATTTCTGAAGGAGCCATTGTATAAGAACCTGCAGCATCTAAATTGATTGTAATATTTTGACAAACAGCCATTGGCGCTACATTGTCTTCAACTGTAACAGTTGAAGTACAAGTTGACACGTTACCATTAACATCTGTAACAGTCAATGTTACTGTGTTTGCACCTACGTCCAAACAATCGAAGTCTGTATCATCCAAGCTCATTGAAGCAATTCCACATGCATCGTTAGATCCGTTGTCGATATCTCCTGTCGTGATTGAAGCATTTCCAGCGTTATCCAATTGAACAGTGATGTCTTGACACATTGCTACTGGAGGAACATTGTCTTCCACTGTAACTGTTGATGTACAAGTTGATGTATTTCCATTGTTATCCGTTACCGTTAATTCAACTGAGTTACCACCAACATCTGAACAATTGAACGATGTTATATCCAATGCCAACGAAGCTATTCCACAAGCATCATTCGATCCATTGTCTATGTCTCCAGTCGTTATTGTTGCATTTCCTGTAGCGTCTAACTGAACAGTAATATTTTGACAAGCTGCAGTTGGAACAACATTATCTTCTACAGTAACAGTTGCATCACAAGTAGAAGAATTTCCGTTCACATCCGTAACAGTTAATGTCACTGTGTTCACTCCTACATTTCCACAACTAAATACTGTTTGTGATGCAGTGATTGTTGCTATTGTACAATTATCACTTGAACCACCATCAATTTCTGAAGCAGTCATTGTATAAGAACCTGCAGCGTCCAATTGAACCGTAATGTTTTGACAAACAGCAGTAGGGTCAATATTATCTTCTACTGTAACGGTTGTGTTACATGTAGAAGTATTTCCATTGTTATCTGTTACAGTCAAAGTAACCACGTTACCTCCAACATTTGCACAAGTAAATGCATTGGGTGAAGCAACTAATGAAGCTATTCCACATGCATCAGAAGAACCACCATCAATATCAGAACCTGCTATAGAAGCATTACCTGAAGCGTCCAATTGAACAGTTAATGGTGCACAAACGGCAATTGGATCTATATTGTCTTCAACTGTTACCGTTGCATCACAAGTATTACTATTACCATTAACGTCTGTTACAGTTAATGTAACTGTATTAGGTCCAACGTTTGAACAATCAAATGCAGTTTGAGATGCTGTTATTGTAGCAATTCCGCAGTTGTCTGTTGAACCACCATTAATGTCTCCAGCTACAATTGTTGTATTACCTGAAGCATCTAATTGAATTGTTATATCTGTACATGCAACAACAGGTGCTTCGTTGTCTTCAACTGTTACATCAAAGTCACACGTAGAAACATTTCCAGCATTATCTGTTAATGTCCAAATTACGTTTGTAGTTCCTACTGGGAACATTGTACCTGAAGCTTGAGAAGCTACAACTGTACCCATTGTACAATTTTCTGTAAAAGTAGGAGGCGTAAATGTTACAATTGCTCCACAAACCGTTGGATCATTCGAAACCAATACGTCTGGAGTACAAGCTGTAATCACTGGACTCTCATTGTCATTAACTGTTACGTTGAAAGAACATACTGCTGTGTTTCCTGAGGCATCCGTTGCTGTATAAGTTACAGTAGTTGTACCTAATAAGAAAACATCTCCAGGAGAGTGCGTTGAAGTAAAGCTAACCGCTGGACAGTTGTCTGAAGCGATAGGTTCAGTCCATAATACTCGTGCATCACATCTTCCAGCATCATTACTTACTGTAATGTTAGAAGGACAATTTGTAATAATCGGATTCTGAATATCATTAACTGTTACATTAAACGTACACGTATATGTACCAGTTTGATCTGTAACTTCATATGTTTGAACTGTAGTCCCAACAGGGAATAAAGAACCAGAAGTTAAACCAGTACCATCCGTTTGTGAAATAGTAGCACATGCATCTACAACATTGAAGTTGTATGTTACCGTTCTACCACAGTTGTTAATGATAGCATTTACTGTAATATCTGCTGGGCAAGTAATAACAGGTGCTGTTTGATCTTGAACATCAATTGTTGTATTACAAACCGAAACATTTCCATTATTATCAGTTACCGTTAAAGTAACATTGTTGATTCCAATATTAGCACATGTAAATGTGTTTGGTGAAGCTGTTAAACTTGCAATACCACAAGCATCTGTTGAACCACCGTCAATATCAGCACCTGTAATAGTCAGGTTTCCTGAAGCATCAAGCGCAAAGACAGTAGCAGGAGCTATACATACAGCCGTTGGAGCCACATTATCCTCAACAGTTACTGTTGCATTACATGTTGAAGCATTGCCATTATTATCAGTAACAGTTAACGTTACAGTATTAGAACCAACATTTGCACATGTAAATGCAGTTTGAGAGGCAGTTACACTTGCAATTCCACAAGCGTCAGCTGCTGTTGCACCACCTATGTCATTTGTAGTAATTGTTGCGTTTCCAGCAGCATCTAAAGCAACTGTAAAGTCGTTACAAGTTACTGTTGGAGCAACGTTATCTTCTATTGTAACAACTGCTACACATGATGAGCTATTTCCAGCTGCATCTTCTACTGTAAGTGTTACGTTATTTGGACCTACATTAGGACAAGTAAAAGCTGAAACGTCAATTGAAGTTGCTGTAACAGCACAGTTGTCTGTTGACGCATTGTCTACATCAGCAGCAACAATTGTTGCATTACCTGAGGCGTCTAATTGAACTGTTATGTTTTGACAATTAGCAACCGGTGCTTCGTTATCAGTAACTGTTACATTAAACGTACAAACGTCTGTATTACCTGAATCATCTGTAGCTGTATATTCTAAAGTTGTTGTTCCAACTGGGAATACATCTCCTGAAGTAAGACCAGTTGCATCTGTTTGAGAAACCGATAAAGAACCACCGCCTCCGTATGTAACTATAACACGAGCATAAGAATTTGGAATCCATGAAATATCCGGGTTTCTGTCAAAGACCAGGCAACTGGCTTCTGAAGCGACATTGAAGGTTAATTGATTTAAACCACCAACATTGTAACTTCCAGGGTTTAATGAAATGGAATTGACAAAGTTGTTACATACACCAAAAGGACCTGCAAAAGTTAACGGATTGTCTGGAATCGCGTTGAATACAGAAGTAAATCCAGCATTTCCATTCCAAGATTGAAAAAGTTCAACATCAACATTTGATACTATTCCACTTCCAATACTATTCCAAGTAATACCAAGATCAACATTACAACCCCATATATCTGTACCAATTACATTACAATTTGGGCCACTTGTACTTTCAAAAGGCGTAACTTGAGCTAAAGGTATATAATATGTTTCTGTTGTGACTCCTCCACAATTATCAGTTGCAGTTGGTGCAGCATACGTTACCGTTGCACCACAAACTCCTGGGTCGTTGCTTACTGTAACATCACCAGGGCATGTAATTACCGGATCAATATTATCTTCTACTGTAACCGTTGCGTTACATGTAGCTGTATTTCCATTGTTATCAGTAGCTGTTAATGTCACAGTATTATCTCCTGTCATTGAACAATCAAATGCCAATGTAGAGGCAGTAACTACAACAGGACCACATGCATCAGCAGCTGTAAGTCCACCGATATCATCAGTAGTTATTGTTGCATTTCCAGTAGCATCTAATGCAACAGTAAAGTTGTTACACGTCACAGTAGGTACCACATTGTCTTGAACTGTTACGTTCGCAATACATGCTGAAGCGTTTCCACTTTGATCTGTTACTGTAAGAGTAACTGGAACAGTAGTTCCTGCATCAGCACATGTAAATGTATTAGGATTAGCAGTAAGTGTTGCAATTGAACAGTTATCAGTTGAACCATTATTAATAGCTGCACCGGTTACCGTTGCATTTCCTGTTGCATCCAATTGAATTGTAATATCTTGACAAACTGCTGTTGGTGCGATATTGTCTATTACAGTTACAGTTGAAGCACATGTTGCAGTGTTTCCTGCATTATCAAGAACAGTTAACGTTACTGTATTTGCTCCAAGGTTGCCACACGTAAAGTTGTTTGGTAAAACACCAAGACCACCAATACTACAGTTATCGAAAGAACCATTGTCTACTTGACTAGGTACAATACTAACTGAACCTCCAGCACCTAAAGGTACTGTAATGTTTTGACAAATAGCTGTTGGTGCTTCGTTGTCAACAACAACTACCGAATTAGAACATGTGGATACATTTCCTGATCCATCTGTAACCGTCCAAACAACAGTTGTAGAACCTAGAGGGAAAGTTGCCCCGTCTAATGTAGCTGTATTATTAAAGTCATTTTGGATCGTTGATCCTGAGCAATTGTCGCCAAAAGCTGTTGGATCAAGTGAAGTACCGGAATGCGTATACGTACAAACACCTCCATCTGCATCATAAGAAGCTGCTGGTGTAGCACAAGTTATTGTAGGAAGCTCTGTATCAGTCACAGTTACCGTAAAAGTGCAAACCGCGGTATTACCACCTATATCAGTTGCAGTATATTCAACTGTAGAAGTTCCAATTGGGAATGTAGAACCAGATGTCAATCCTGATGTCTGAGCAACACTCGCTCCAGAACAATTGTCCGTTACCGTAGCATCAGAAAATGTTACTACCGCTCCACAAACCCCTGCATCATTGTTTACCGCTATATTAGCAGGACAAGTAATAACTGGAGGTGTCACATCATCAATAATTACGTTTTGGTTGCGTGTTGAAACATTTCCATTTCCATCATCAAATGACCAAGTTACTACTGTTGTACCTTGTGTTGTGATAGGTAATGCAGGAGAAGGTGTCCCTGTAACAGAACCAACGCAATTATCATTCAACGTTGGAGCAACAGGAGATGCACTACATTCAGCTGTAAAATCAGGCAATGCGACAGGCGTAGCCGGATCATTATCACGAGCCCAAGCCCTATGAATAGTAGAATTCGCAAAATTATTCGGAAAGTCATCAACTTCCCATCGATTGCCCATTCCTTGTATACCCCAGTGGGCAGTAGATGACACCCAGAATGGAAAGTTCGTTAAAGCAAGATCTCCTTCATTCGTAAAAAAACCATTCAAGCTCGCTGAAGGCACCAAAGTCGCTGTATGCCCAGGTAACAAAGTATAGTTCACAGGATTTTCAAGTCCAGTAAAAGATCCTATTCCTGAAGTTGCATAGGCAATTCCAGAAGCCATATCTGTTTTAAAATTGATCACACGTCCGTGAGCAGAAGTAACTGCAAAGAATTTTAACTCCTCAGGATCCAATGAATTTAATAAAGCGTTTCCGGCATGTCCCCATGCTCCAGTTCCAAACTCATTTACGCCTAACCCTGCTCCAGTTTGAATTGGAAGATTCGTCGTACGAGGATCCGGTACTGGGTTCGTTCCGCCTTGATGAACGTAATTCAAAATAAGAATCCAACCTCCGCCGTCAGTTGTATTATCAACAGTAGCTTCAAATAGATTACCTGCTATATCAAAGTAGTAATTTCCATCCGGATAACCAGAAATATAAGCACTGCTAGTTGTTGTAAATGGGTCTCCCATTGTTCCAACACCAAAACCAGCTCCTGGAGCAATTGCATCAACTACAACCACATCGTATTGACATGTAGCACTATTTCCAGAACCATCTGTAACTGTCCAAACAACTGTAGTTGATCCCAAAGGAAAAACAGCGCCGTCTAAAGTTGCAGATGTATTAAAGTTATTTATAATCGAAGCCACAGAACAATTATCTGCTGTAGCCGTTGGGTCTAGTGCTGTACCTGAATGAACATAAGTACACCCTGTATTTGTACCGTAATTAACGGCAGGAGTTGCGCATGTGATTGTTGGTGAAATATTATCCTCAACAGTTACAACGGCAGTACATGTAGCCGTCGCAGGCATCATAGCTGCAATTTCTGCTGGAGTTAATACACGATTAAATAAAAGCGTTTCATCAATTTTTGCATCCATAGATCCAATTGGTCCAGGATTCAGATGACGAATACCCATCAACATCTCTACGTCTCCCGCTGTCCAAGTAGCAGCGTTTCCAATCGTATAATTTCCAATTTGAACACCATTTCGGTAACCAGTAATAGTCACATTTGGTCCAACCACATCGTATGAAATAGCGATTTGAACAGGAACATCATTAGCACTTTCTGCAAAACCTGGTGCAAAAGGAGAATTTCGCAGTCCAGTTGTACTTCCGTTTTGCCATCTAAAAGGAGAAGCTTCACCGTAAATTAATCCATCAAAGTTGTCAATACTTATTGCGTCTATCGTCAAAGGAGAGCCGGCTAATACAGTATAATCATCTAAAGTCAGAAACGCAACTAAGGTTTTACTTGAAATTGGAGCCCCAGCATATCCTGCAGCTCGAGCATATCCATTTGGTGCATTATCAACATCTAAATTTCCTCCGGCAATTGCTGCACTACCGTTTACGGTCAAAGGCGACCAATTTCCGGTCAAATCTATTAATTCTTGTCCTGGTTCGTAAGTCCAGTGACCAATACAACCTGCTGGAGGTACAGGAACAAGAACAGCACTTGGTTCGCGAGTAACTGTCAAAGTAACAGTGTTTGGACCTAAAACAGTACAATCGAAGTCTGTTATATCCAAAGCAAGATCAATAGTGCTGCAGTTATCTGAAGAACCATTATCAACTTGAGAAGGTAAAATTGTAACGTTACCACTACCGTCTAACTGAACGGTAATATCTTGACATACAGCTGTAGGTGCGGCGTCAATTGTAACGGCTACAACAGGTGTCATTTCAGTTGTACAAGTTGAACAGTTCAGAACACCACTTACCCAGTCTGTTGCTGGATCCATTAAACTCAACGTTCCGTTGTTGGCGTTGGCTGTTAAATCAGACAAAGTAGCAGATCCTGTTCCATCTTCAAACTGGTAATAAGCAACCAATCCAGGCTCAGTACCAGCTAAACAATTAGTCACATCTGCTAATACTTCAGCTGGAGTTCGTGTAATATTCCAAACTCTCACTTCATCCATTGTCCCAGAGTACCATTCATTTATGAAACCAGTTTGTTGACCTAAAGCAAGCGGATTTGTATTAGTAGTTATTACACCAGCGACTGCTTGTGAATTAACTTCAACTCCATCTAAGTATAATCTTATTGTAGTACCATCATAAGTGGAAGCAATATGATGCCATTGACCCACTGCAGGAAATGGTGCACTAATTGTTTGCCACCCTCCGCCTATAAACATATATGTTACAAAACTCGTCCAATTATTATCTGTTCTGATAATGTATCCCGTATTTTGTGCAGAACTTGATTTACAAATAACATTTTGAACAGTATTTCCTAGTTCAGGTTTAACCCATGCCTCCAAGGTCAATTGTCCAGAAATATTTAATGATGCCGCATTCGGAACTACCACTTCGTCGTCAATTCCATCAAAATCTAAACCACCCGAAGGTCCCGTAGCAAACACGTTGTAATTTGTATTAGCAGATAAACTTCCAGTGTTGAAATTTAAAACACCACCAGTACCCATTATTGGACCATCAATCACTGAATCATCAGAATCATCTCTTAATACATACTCTACTCCAATCTCAGAGCTAGCAATTTGAATTGTAGCCGAAGTATTTGGACAAACAGCTTGAGTTGCTGGAGAAACTGTTTGGGCTAAAGGACCACAACTTGGCGAAAAGGAATAAATTGTACCCGCTCCTGGCCAAAATTCATTGTTTTCATTAGGAGTTACCGTACTCGCAGTATTTGCTGGTGTTGTAATACTAATAAAATCTGAAACACCATCGGTCAAAATACCTATTGTGGTTCCACAATAATCGCAAGCAGATGGGAAATCATTTAAATTATTTCCCGCTCCATATACAAATTGAATTTGATTCGTACCTTCAAATAACCATACCTGAAAGTGTTTGTCCGCAGTACCCTGAGCTCCTAACCATGATAAATTATATTCAATAATTAATTTTTGACTACCAGGAACACCAACCAACTTGTACTGAACGTTACCGTCTATATCTGTAAAATTATCGTCCCAATAAGGTAATAAATAAGGTCCAGATAGAGTTGTCCCCCAAAATCCAGATGTATTATCAATATCATTTACATACCAAACATTAGCTGCAGCCCCAAACATTAGCGTTCCGTTTGATGTAGCTGTAAAGTTCGTGTAATTAGTTCCACCATAGTTAAAGGTAAAACCAATTGGAGTCAAAGCACTAACACAGCTGTCTCTTATACACATCTGACGCTGCCGACGATCTACTCTGTGTAGATC
>CAJXRM010000034.1 GCA_913059205.1 uncultured Flavobacteriales bacterium | reverse complement strand
TCTACACAGAGTAGATCGTCGGCAGCGTCAGATGTGTATAAGAGACAGTCCCGATACTGATCAGGTAAAAAACTTAAAGATAAGCCTCCAACGAAGTGGATTCGATAATTCGAATGAAATTTTAGTGGCATTTAAGGCGTGCTTTAATGTAAAAGAGACTGATCGTCTTTATCGTGACTTATTGAAGTCCAGTTTTAATATTAATAATAAGCAGCTTTTAAAAATTCAATATGCCAAGACACTGAATTCTTTTGGAAGTCAAATTGAATCGGTCAAGATAATGGATGAGGTCTCCAGGAGCTTGGATAAATCATCTACAATTGTAAAAGTTGAATATTACATTGTGCTGGGTGGAATTTCAGTCAATTCTGAAAGTCCAGTTTTGGCAAGAGAATATTTTCAGAAAGCCTTAGCATTGCTTGAAGGCAAAAACAATAATGTTTCAAGGATGAAGTGTTACACCAGTTTAGGAATGACCTTCACGGCAGAAAATAAATTGGATTCGGCAATCGTTTATTTTAACAAGGCAGGTGCAATTGACCACGGAGAGTCTGGTTTGAATAGTTTGTATTTGAAACTAAATATGGCTTGGATGTCAAGTAAGCTAGGTGAGTTTGAAAGCTCAAAAGCTAATTTTCTAGAAGCCATAGATCTTTTTACAGTTGTTCCAGACGTTTTTGCTGAGTTAAGAACGTACGGAAATTTAGGCGATATTTATTTTGAACAGGATTCAATTGCTTTAGCAAAAATGTACTACGAGAAAGGATTGAAAATGGCGAATAAATTTGGTTTTAAATTGGATGTTTTTCGTTTTGAAAGGTCCTTAGGCTTATCATTCGCGAAGGAATCAAATTACAGAGAAGCGTTTTATTATTTAAACCATTCTGATAGTATTCGTGAAGCCTTTGACCACGAGAAAATTACGAATGAAACCCAGAGAATTGAAAAAGATTTTATGTATAAAATTGAAAAGGAGAGGAGGGAATCAAGTAAAAGAATAATAAAAGAAACAAAAAGAGCAAATGCCCTATTAACAATTGCGATTGTACTAATCACAGGTTTCGCCATTTTTATAATTATCTATTTTATACAGATTAAAAACAAAAATCGGATTCTACTTCAACAGCTTTTGGATAAGGATCGTAAAAAAGAAAAAGTTGACTCGAATGCTAAGGTTGATCAATTGGCCAATCAACTTGTTGTCGAATTGGAAAATTTGATATTTACCAAAGAGTTGTATAAAAATGAGAATCTCACTCTAGAGAAATTGGCTAAAAAACTTAAAACGAATCGAACGTACTTATCAGAATGTATTAATTCAAATTACAATACAAGTTTTAGTCGATGGTTGAATGAAATCAGAATTAATGAATCTAGAAAACTGTTAAGAGCGGTTAAAAACGATAAATATAGCATCGAAGGTATTGCAAATATGGTTGGTTTTAGTTCAATTTCAGCGTTTAATTCAAATTTCAAATCAATTACAGGGTTGACTCCGTCTTATTATAGGAAAAACCACATAAAACATTGATAAACAATTAATTGACGTTCATTTTAATACTGCCATATTGATCAATCGGGCAGTGTATTTTTTTTACAATCACGCTGTAGCGTATAGATTTGCCTCATGAAGTCACGTAATTATTGCGTGAGAATATGAACTGTAATAAAATTTATACGATGAAACATTTTTGTTTAACTCTGTGCATTTTAATCTCAACTAAATTGTTTGCACAACCTTGTAAGGAAATTGTCGGTTATTATCCAAATTGGCAGTGGTATGATCGAAGCAAATTAGTGAATCCAATGAGCATTGATTATTCGAAATATTCGATAATTAATTATTGTTTTTTTGCCCCGCAACCGGATGGCTCGATTAATTCTACTGATTCTTGGTCAGACGAGAATTTGCTTCTCGGTCAACCGGATTGGAATAATGGAGGATACATTCCCAATACTTCGATTGTTAGCCAAGCGCACTTGAATAATGTAAAAATTCTCCCGTCAATAGGTGGATGGACTTTGTCTAGTAATTTTCCGTCTATTGCAGCTAGTCCTGCCAAACGGCAATTGTTCGCCCAATCTTGTGTCAATTTAATTCAAACTTATGGCTTTGATGGAATCGATTTGGATTGGGAATATCCTGGCTTTGTCGATCACAATGGTACACCTCAAGATTATTATAATTTCACCTTGTTGTTGCGAGATGTGCGAGATGCAATTGATAATTATGGCCAATCCGTAAATAAAACAATGTTGCTAACTGCGGCAGTTAGCGGGTCCTATACAAAGATGGACGATGTAGACTGGTCAAATGTTACTCCCTTGTTGGATATTATAAATGTAATGTCATACGATTATTTTGGTGCTTTTGATCCAATATCAAATCATAATTCACCGTTATTTGCTCCACAACAAGGTAACGCTCAATTTAATTTAGCAAAATCAATTGATTTACTTGTCAATCAATACAATGTTCCGCCAAGTAAAATAACCGCCGGAGTGGCATTTTACGGTCGTTCAATGAAAACAGCTGGAACACCTCAATTATTTGCTAGTAATACCGGCCAAGCGGATGTTGTCACTTTTCAAGTTGATGAAGGAACTCCATTGTATTATTCAACGCTACTTGGGATGGGTCAATTCAATGAGCATTGGGATGATCAGGCAAAAGTTCCCTATCTCACTGGTAAAAATGGGTTGAATACGTTTGTTTCGTATGACAATGAACAATCGATCGGATTAAAAGCAGAATTTATCATAGAAAATAACTTAAGAGGAGCCATTATTTGGGAAATTACTGGAGATTATGTTGAAACCTTCGCTGGGTCAGGAGTGATTTCAGGAACACCATTGGCAGATACGTTGAACAATGTATTTTGTAATTATATCCCTGGTTCTAGTGGAAGTGATTCAACTAGTACTGCAGGTCAAGATGTCATGGCGTTGAACACATGCGATATCTATCCAAATCCAACATCTGATTGTATATATTTAGATCTTGAGAGTAACAAAGTATCTTATGAATTAATTGACGAATTAGGTCGATTGATAGCTCGGTGTAATGATGTTGATAGTACGAAGCCAATTTCATTAGTCGGCTATGATGTTGGTGTTTATCTGATTCGAATAAAATTAGAAAACGGGAGCGAAATTATTTCACGAATCATTAAAAAGTAAGTTATGCAAACAATAAATCAAGTATTAATTCTAGTTCTAAGTGTGATTTTCTGGAATCAAGTTCAAGCTCAACGAGAAATCACTGTAACCATCGGTTATCCTGATCATCCGGATTATTTTATTTATTCGATTCCACAAAGTGATGAACATGCACGGTTTGGAGGTGAGTATTATTTTAAAGTGACAAATACTGGTTCCGAGGCTTTAACAAATTGGGAATTATTTACAACTTGGAAAACACTTAATAGCACTTGGGGAGTTGTAAATAAAACTACCATAAATGCCGCAACAGGAGAAATTAAACTTTCTGGACCCAATTGGGATCCGACATTGTCAATTGGGGAATCTTTCGTTTTAAACGGGGAGTGGATTCCAAGTGGCTCAGTCGAAGACTGGATTGATTTTTTACCTCGTTCAATTTCGATGAGTGCAACAGGAGGGACTGTTAATGTTATTTATGACACGGAGGGAACAGTCCAAGGAAACTCTTACCTGGTTCAAAAAGTAAAACCGATTGATGAGCAAAGAAAAACATTCGTGGATAAAAAGATTGTGGCTTATTTCCCCATTTTTGATGCTCAAAACGCGTGGTGTTCGTTACAGAAATATGGAGGAAATATTGATCAGCTTAGGGTACAATTGTATTCAATTTCGTCTAGTGGCGAATTGAGAGCAGGGCAGGATTTACCTGCAGGAGTGAATCCCACAGTAAATATCGACTTTTGGTATGATTCAATCGTTGCAATGGGTGTTGTTGATTTTTGCGTTCAAAACAACATTGAATTAATTCCAGTGGTCTATAATTACAATTCTGATATTGGAGATTTTGAGCAAGTTGGAGTTCATAATATGATGGTTAATTCCGTTACAAGGTCAAATCATCTTCAGGATTTGGAAAATTTACTTGTTTCACATCCCGAATTTTCTGGGATAGACATCGATTATGAAAGCTTACAATCTTCTGATCGAGATAATTATTCTTCGTTTATGGAGGACCTGGCAATAATAGTTCATTCTCACAATAAAATTCTAACCACGGCGGTTCATACAAAGGTAGGTCATGGAACTTGGTTCGGGCCTCAAGCTCAAGATATTGAAAGGATAGGAAATGCAGTTGATGAGATTTTATTAATGACTTATGATTTGCATTGGGCGACATCACCTACATATTCGAATCCACCTCCAACAGCGGGTTGTCAATCCACTTCCGATTGGATGAATGACGTTGCTTGCTTTGCAATTAGTGAAATTGATGACCCAAGTAAGATACAATTGGGTATGCCTTTTTATGGTTATAGATGGAAAGAAGGGTTTGAGAATCACACACTAAATGATCCAGGAATCGGATTGACCAATGAAGAGGCGTTGCTTTTGATGAACGAACATGGATTAACCAGCAATGATATTCAAAGAGACGCGAATGGAGGTGATCCCTATTTTAATGTCTCGCTCAATAATATAAATTGGGTTTGCTACTTTCAAGACAGTGTATCGATCCACCATAAATTATCATCTTTGGCAGAATATGATTTAAAGGATTATATTGGCGGAGTTGGAATATGGAGGCTTGGTGGCGAGAATGATGGGATGTGGCACGCATTAACGACTAAAATACATGGGAATCTTGCTTCCATTTCAAATAGTGAATGTCAAATGGATGACAATACTGCAATCATTGAGGCTAATATACCGAAAGAATTTAATGTTTATCCGAACCCAGTAAATTCAATACTTTATTTAGAGATTGAAAATTCGGTTCAAGGAATTGCAAAAGTGTATGATATTATTGGTACATGTGTATTAAGCGAAAATATATATTTTTCAGGTGAAAAAGCAGTTTTGGATTGTACAAGATTGCCATCTGGAGCGTATATTTTACATGTGGAATTAGGAAACCGAATCTACATTGAAAAAATTAACAAGAGGTAATTTATCGATCTTTCTTAGAATACTCCTGTTCAGCAATAATTGTTGGATAGGAGTTTTTTTTGTTTTAATAATTTTAAATCATATGAGCTGAAATCGCTACTAATTCAAGGATAACTTCAATTTTAAATGTTAACTTTGAGACTCAAAAATAGTATATGAAGTCTGAAATAATTGTAGTAACTGGATTGCCGAGGTCAGGTACATCTCTTATGATGCAAATTTTAAATGCTGGCAAAGTAGAAATTCTACAAGATGGTAAAAGAGAAAGCGATATCAGTAATTTGGAAGGGTATTTCGAATTGGAAGCGGTTAAAGGCATTGTATCGGATAATTCTTTCTTAAAAGATGCTATAGGAAAAGCAGTGAAAGTTGTTTCACCTTTACCAGTTTATTTAGATCCAAAGCTAAATTATCGGTTTATATTCATGAGAAGAGATATTGAAGAAATATTGTTGTCTCAAGAAAAAATGTTGAACAAAAACCAAGTCAGTGAACGTGAAAAATTCAGAACTATTTATGAGTTTCATTTGAAAAAAACGTATCGTTTTATTCGAGAAAATAATTTTCCATTTATTGATGTGAATTACAATGAATTAATGTCATCGCCTGAAGTGGAAATTGAGAAAGTAATGAAGTTTAGTGCAATTGAAAATTCAATTGACGAGCTGATTAGTGTTGTGAATCCGGAATTATATAGAAATAGAAATGAGCAATAAAAAGGAGTCCAAAGAAAAAGTGATAATGCTGAATGGAAAACCTTTCGAAGTTCCTCCTGGTGGATCGTTAGGGGTGTTGGCATTGGGAAATATTGGAGTGAGAGCTTGGAAGAAAGCAAAGCGTGAATGGGAAAAAGAAAACAAGGATGAAGGAAAAAAAGCGTAAAGTATTATTGGTTGGATGGGACGCTGCTGATTGGCAGGTCATTGACAAATTAATGGCAAATGGATTGATGCCGGCTTTCAAAAGTGTTGTTGATCGAGGAGTAAGAGGAAGATTGGCAACATTAGACCCGCCATTGTCTCCAATGCTATGGACTTCAATGGCGACAGGTGTTAGACCTTATAAACACGGGATATCAGGATTTGTGGAAAATGATGGTTCAGGAGGTGTACGACCAATAACATCATATAGTAGAAAAGTCAATGCTTTTTGGAATATCTTCACGAAAGAAGGATTAAAATCAAATGTAGTTGGATGGTGGCCGTCAAACCCTGTTGAAACGATAAATGGAGTAATGGTTTCAAATCGTTTTCAACAAGAAAAAGTAGGTAAAGATACAGTTGATTTAAAAGACTGGAAAATTGAACCAGGAACAATTCATCCAGAAAATTTTGTTGAAAAATTAGAGGAATTTAGAATACATCCTTCAGAAATTACTGGGAACCTTGTTATGCCCTTTGTTCCAAGAGCGTTGGAACTAGATAAAAAAGAAGACAAAAGATTGACCGTTATTGCAAAATTTCTTGCGCATTCAGGTTCATTACATGCGGTAACCACCGAGCTTTTGGAAACCACAGAGTGGGATATAACTGCTGTTTATCATGATGCGCTAGACCATTTCTGTCATGGATTTATGAAATTTCACCCTCCTAAAATGGAAGGTATGGAACAGGAAGCATACGAACTGTTTAAAGATGTTGTGACTGGAGCTTATGTTTATCATGATATGATGTTAGCTCGACTATTAAGTATAATTGATGATGACACAACTATAATAATTTGTTCTGACCATGGCTTTCATTCAGATCATTTGAGACCAACTAAAATACCACAAGTTCCTTCTGGACCTGCTGTTGAACATGCTCCTTTTGGTGTTTTCGTGGCTGCAGGGCCAGGAATAAAAAAAGGGGAACATGTGCACGGTGCAAGTATTCTGGATGTTACACCGACTTTACTGACCCTTTTTGACCTGCCAATTGGCCGCGACATGGATGGTAAACCCTTAATGGATATTTATGAAACTCCAAAAGCGTGTAAGTATATTGAAAGTTGGGAAAACGACGAACGGTTTGGAGGTGAATTGGTCATAAATGAAAAACCAGATGAAAGCACGAACGCAGCTGCTCTTCAACAATTGATTGATCTAGGTTATATTGATGATGTGCAAATTAAAGAAGGCGAAAATAACGAAGCTGTACAAATTAACTACTTGAACGATGTGTTGCGTGAGAACAACTTTTATATGGCTAAGGCTTATGCAAATGGTCATAAATTTGATGAGGCGTTAGAAATATTGCTGGAAATTGAAAAGCGAGACAAGCCAGATATAAGGTATTTGATCGAAATTGTTACTGCAGCCATAAAAACGAAAAGATTCCCCTTAGCTGAAGAATACATTACATTCATTCGGAAAAACAAATTAGCTCAAGAAAACTTTCTTGATGTGTTAGATGGGAAGGTTCAGCTTGGATTGAATAATCCTACGAAAGCCTTAATGTTTCTTGAAAGAGCAGTTGAAAACTACCCTGAATCTGCTGGGATTCTGGTTGATCTGGGTAAAATTCTTAACACATTAAACGAATCGGAAAAGGCCAAAAAAATATTTAAAGCGGCGTTAACGATTGATCCACAAAATGTATATGCGCAGCACGGTTTTGGCTTGGCTTGCATGAGGTTGCAGGATTATGAGACAGCTCTTGAATATTTTCTAAACGCAACAGAGCAATATTATCATTACCCTCTTGCTCATATGCATTTGGGTGAGACATTAGCCTTGATGAAAGAGTATGAAATGGCAAAGTCTTCTTTTGAAGTTGTTGTTGCTATTGCTCCTACTTTACCTAAAGCATACCGATGGTTGCAAGATTTAAATGAAATCACCGGTGACGATGAGAAAGCGAATTATTACAAATCGATAATTGGAAAATTTGAACTAGGAGAACGAACAATCATTACTGGTCTACCTGGAGGAAAACTGATTGAGGTAATGGAACAAATTGTATCAAAAGGGCAGACGATTTATGGTGCAAAAGATATGTTTGGAAAGAACTTAAATGTATTAAAGCCAGATTGGATTAAAGATATTTCGGAAGATATTGTTTATGTTCCCATTGGTATGTTGGGAAGTCTTCCTGTGAAGTTTTCATATAAAATATTATTTGTGAATGATACGATTGATAGTGTATCAAATTTTATGAATATTGAAAATAAAAAGAAAGCAAAAACGTACAATCCAAAACTTTTAGAATCGCTGAGTATTCAAAGTCAGAAGTCGAAAATATGGATGAGTCAGCAGCCGAACCTAGATATCATTTATTTGAATAGTTTGGAAGAAATTCAAGAAGAGTTATTTAAACTATTTGTTTCTTAATTTATAAAGTTCAGTATTTCATATTTTTTTATTATTTTTGTGCATACAACTAATTATTATAAACTATTTTGATTATGAAAAAAGAATTACAAAAAAGACTTTCTCAATACACAGCAGCAGCAGCAGCATTAACTGTTGGCGCAACTGGAGCAAATGCTCAAATCGTGTATACTGACGTTACTCCAGATTACACTCACCCTGGAGATGAGATTACGATTGGATTAGATATGAACAATGATACGAACTTTGATTTCGCTATCGCTTCAGGAGATACAATCATTACAAACACAAATGGAACTTTCCGTGTACGTAACACAATTGTTGCACCTTATGGTTCTGTTGCTTCTATGAACGCAGTTGCTGGTGAAGCTCCTTCTGGATATAACTATGCATTGGCATTGAACATGAATGACATGATCGATAACACATTGAACTGGATTTCTGCTACAAATACAATGGCTTACAATGTAAACAGTGCAAACCCTTACAATGAAAATTGGAATGGAGTTACTGATAAATATTTAGCTCTTCGTTTTTCTTCAGGAGGTTCTGATTACTATGGTTGGGCAAGAATGGATGTGCAAGCAATTGGTGATTCATGGACGATAAAAGATTATGCATACAACTCAACTGCTGCTACCGGAATCAATGCAGGAGATATGGGTACTGCTGATTTAAATGAGTATACTTTGGATAACTTAGTTCACTTCATCAACCAAACAAACAACACTGTTTTGGTTAAAGTAAACGGAGATTTAGAAGGTGGACTTGTCAATGTTATTTCAATGACTGGACAATCAGTTTCAAATGGAGCAGTTGTTAATGGTACTTATACTGTTGATATGAATGGTCTTCAAGCTGGAATTTACATGATCAATGTTTCTTTCGGAAATGAGACAGTTTCAAGAAAAATGACGGTTCGTTAATTCGACCAAATTTAATATTCAAATATCCCAGTAAATATTTACTGGGATATTTTTTTTCAAAAAAAAACGTGAGCTCTGAACAACTCACGTTTTTTATTTCATGCAAAGTTGTTCTTAAATTCTCCCTGGATATACCTTTAAGGCTTCTTCCAGACATTTAACTGACTTTCTAAGAGAATCCTGATTCAATACATAGGCGATTCGTGCCTCTTGCTCACCTTGACCTTTCGTTGAATAGAATCCGTTTGCTGGTGCCATCATGACTGTTGCTCCATCGTATTCAAACTCTTCTAATAACCACTGACAAAAACGTTCTGCATTGTCCACCGGAAATTTAGCCACACAGTAAAACGCTCCACTAGGTTTTGGGCAGAAAACGTCAGGAATTTTATTTAATCCTTCAATCATGATGTCTCTTCGCTTCACATATTCGCTAACCACGTCATCGAAGTAAGATTGCGGTGTAGCTAAAGCTGCTTCAGCTGCAATCTGGTCAATTGTAGGTGGTGATAAACGAGCTTGGCCGAATTTAAGTGCTGCAGCCATCACTTCTTTGTTTCTTGAAATTAGACATCCGATACGAGCACCGCACATGGAGTAACGTTTCGAAACTGAATCAATAAGGATTACATTTTGATCAATTCCTTCTAAATTCATCACCGAAAATGGTTGAGCTCCATCGTAACAGAATTCTCTGTAAACTTCATCAGCGAATAGGAATAGATCGTGTTTTTTAACAATATCGCGTAACTTTTCTAATTCTTCCTTAGAGTATAAATAGCCAGTTGGATTTCCAGGGTTACAAATGACAATCGCTTTTGTTTTTGATGTGATTTTTTTCTCGAATTCTTCTACTGGAGGCAATGCAAATCCGGTTTCAATTGATGCCGTTACTGGAACAACATTTAATCCTGCCGCGACAGCAAAACCATTGTAGTTTGCGTAAAATGGTTCAGGAATAATTACTTCATCACCAGGATCACACGTCGTCATGAAACCAAAAGTCAAAGCTTCAGAACCACCAGTTGTAACAAGAATCTCACTAGATTCAACATTAATATTTATTGATTTGTAATAAGCAGAAAGTTTATTTCTATACGATTCGAATCCAGCTGAGTGACTGTATTCAATCACTTTTCTGTCCATATTCTTGATGGCATTTAGAGCCACTTCAGGTGTTTCAATGTCTGGTTGACCGATATTTAAGTGATAAACAGTTTTCCCACTTGCTTTCGCTTTTTCGGCATAAGGCACCAACTTGCGAATTGGTGATTCAGGCATTTTTACGGCTTTATTTGATAATATTGGCATATCGAAAATTTTGCCGCTAAATTAATTAGAAACTTGAATTGAATGACGAATAAAATTGTTTTTGTTACTTTGATGTATGAAATGGTTAGCTTTAATAGTAATTATTCTAATTTCTTGCCAAAGGAATACGGAAGATGTTTCTTGCTGCAGTGATACGGGAGATAACCCTAAAGATGAATCAATAAAATTAAAGGAGTCGACGAAAAAGTTGAACGATTCCATCGAAAAAGTGTTTCTTTCCAAAGGACTAGTTGATATAACGTCCGTTAATTCTAAAATTCAGATAGATCTTAAATATGCTTCTACTCGTAATTTTATGAAGACTGTCTTGTATGATACCTTAAGAAAAGTTTACCTTCAAAGAGAGGTTGCAGAGCGACTTTCAAAATGCCAGGATTTCCTTGACTCAATACGTCCAGGGTATAGGTTGTTGGTTTTTGATGGTGTTCGGCCCCAGCAAGTGCAAAAGGAAATGTGGGATGCGTTGGATTCAATTCCTAGGCATAGGAGAGGCAAATTTGTTTCAAATCCTGCCTTAGGAAGTGTTCATAATTTTGGAGCTGCTGTGGATTTAACAATTATTGATACGAAGGGAAATCAATTAGATATGGGAGCGGGATATGATGATTTTCGAGAAATTGCATTTCCGAAACTTGAATCACACTTCCTTTCAACGGGTGAATTGTCAGCTAATCAGGTAAACAATAGACGACTTTTAAGAAGAGTAATGAGTTCCCAGAAATTCAATAATATCCCTAGTGAATGGTGGCATTTTAATGCATACTCTCGAATAGCGGCTTCTCATAAATTTCAATTATTGTCAACCGAATCTGGCTCGGTTAAATGGTTTCCGATATCTTACAAAAAAGACAGTGTTCTAGTTGAAGAGAATGAAACGCCTTGAAAGTTGAATATTATACTTAGTTTTGATTTATGTTATCTTTTACTGAAGAAAATTACTTAAAGGCTTTAGTTCAACTAACCGTTTTCGAAGAGGGAAAATTGGAAGTTGGAGTCAATCGTTTGGCGACTTATCTTGATGTAAAGCCGGCAACAGTGAGTGATATGGCGAAAAAACTTAAAGTTAAAGAGCTTGTTCATTACGAAAAGTATGGCAAGATTGCATTAAGTGATTCCGGAAAACTAGAAGGGATGATGGTGATTAGACGCCATCGTCTTTGGGAAACATTTTTGTTTGAGAAACTGGATTTTTCTTGGGATGAAATTCATGAATTAGCAGAAGAGCTCGAACATGTGCATTCTAAGAAGTTAATGAATAGATTAGATCAGTTTTTGGATTATCCTAGTTTTGATCCACACGGTGACGCAATTCCAAATGAAAAGGGAGAAATTGTAATTCCTTATAGAAAAACGCTTTCAGAAATTGAGGAAGGGAAGTCGTGCAGAATAATTGCAGTAAAAGATAATTCCACTGAATTTTTGCAGTATGTAGATAAGATTGGATTGAAAATTAATGATGAAATTACTATTCTGAAAAAAGAAGAGTTTGATGCATTAACAACCATTCAATTCAAAAAGAATCAAATGGTTGTTTCGCCAAAATTTACAGATAATATATTTGTTGTTTGCGCAGTTTGTCAAAAAGCTAAAGACTGTAAATGTTAGTTCTTAACTATTGTTTGAATACGCTTTTCCCCTTTATCGTTTGTGATTTGAAGGATGTAATTTCCTGATTTCTCATTTGAGATATCAAAATCCGCTTTATTTTGAAAATGTAAATCAGTTATCTTTCTTCCTCTTGTATCTAAAATAACCACTTTGTTTTCACCTAAGTCTGTTGTTTCAATTGTGAAGTTTCCATTCGATGGATTCGGGAAGATCGAATAAACAGAATTAGCTGCACCAATATCTTCTAATCCTGCTAACATCGTATTGTCGTGTACAATCGAACCAACATTGTTAATAATCCAGTTGTTTGGATCAATTGAATTTAGATTCGTAACATCTGACATGTTCGGAATAGTATAGAAATTTGTATTGTTATCAATATCTACACGAATGGTTGTGTCTGCCATACCTGCCCGTGTAAAACGCAATTCCAATGGGTTTGTGAAAGTAGGTGTTGAGCTAGATGTTGTATGCGTTACCTTTAAAATTAAATCCGAGCCATCAACATTCCATCGTGCCGAATAGGTTGGATATCCTTCACCAAAATACCATTCATTAAAAGCATTATCAAAATCAACTCCTGAAGCGGCTTCAAAATAATCGCGAATATCTAAACCGCTTGCCACACCATGCTCTAATCCCAGTTGGATGTTTTTAAGTGCTTGAAAGAAAGCTGCGTCATCATTCATCATGAAGCGAAATGTGTGTACAATTGCAGCACCTTTGTCATACGTTAATCTTCCACTGAAAATTCGTCCTTCGTTAAGGCTGTCTTCAACCCATACGCTACCATTTGGGTTGGATTTTACGTTGTTGTGAATATCATTCATATTTCCGTCGGCTTCCCCAGGATACAAATATTCTAACATCAATTGTTCGCTGTAAGAGGCAAAACCTTCGTTTACCCAAATATCCGCCCAAGAGTCGCATGTTACATTGTCTCCCCACCACTGGTGACCAAGTTCGTGAGCTGTTAATCCTTTAACAAAATAACCCTGAGTGGTCATTGTTTGATGTTCCATTCCACCACTCAATGGAGCCATACAGTGACCATATTTTTCGTTTTGAAATGGGTATGGTCCATATAAGTCTGCAAACAGTTCAATGAAATCAACTGTTTCGTCAATATCATTTTGAAAATTTGGAAGTGTTCCGGGGTTATTATAAATAAAGTTTTGAATCAATACTGGAGCCGTTGCGCCAGCTGGATTCGCATATACATTGTATTCAACATATTCAGCAACTGCAACAGAGACTAAATAATAATCAATAGGGTAGCGGTGCATCCATTCATAACGCGAAGTGCCGTTTCCTAGATTAACCACATTCTCTAAAAGTCCATTAGATCCAGCTTTACAAGCATTTGGAACAGTTATTTTTACTGAAACACTGTCAGCTTTATCCGTAAGTGATTGTTTACATGGCCACCATTCATATGCTGCAAAAGACTCGGACAAAGACCAAGTAACTCTATTCCCCCACGAAGGAGATGATGCATTTGTCATTCCAGATCCACCTAAAGGGTTAGAAACTGCGTTTGGCGGTGTTCCTGCATAGTCAATAGCAATTACGAATTGTTGACCGGTGCTTATATTGACTGGCACTTTAACTGCTGAGTTGTTTCTGCTAAAGGCGGTTGGCGTACCGTTTAATCGAATTTGAGATATCGCAAGTGAATTAAACAATTCAAACAGAACGCTGTCAAGGTTTTCATTCGCTGTACCGTGAATTTCGCCAGTTCCAGCAACATCGGTTGAGAGATTATCCATCTCGATGTCTAAAGCATAGAAATGAACATTATACCGTTCAGTTTCTGCAATTTGAGAAAGATTAAGGGAATTGCTTTTTAATTGATTTGAAGAAAAAGCGTCTCTTTTTGCACAATAGTGTTTAGTTGTTTGGGCAAAAAGGAAAGTTGCGCAAGAAATTGCGAGGAGAGTAATTGAGTATTTCATAATTTGTTTTAGCTTGAATTCTAAAAATACAAATTATTCCTGAAACTAAAGAATATCGTTCGAAAAAGACAATCTAAATTTAGCGCACTTTAGACTTGTCTAAAATGTTAATAAAGTGAAATCCTCTTGGGGCGTAACCTTGATTGTAAAAAAACTTGTGAGCTTTAAAGTTTGACGTGTATGAGTCTAAAGCAAGCATTGTACAGCCTTCATTTTTAGCTTTCTCCGCCATGTAGTCAAAAAGAAATTTTCCGATTCCATTTGAGCGTTTTTTGGAGGAGATAACAACATTATCCAATTCTAAATATTTTCCGCACCACAATTTATTTCCGATCCAAAAGCCTGTTAAGCCTACACACTCGTTGTTAATGTATACACCAACTTGTCCGTAATTGTGAGGTATCATTTGATCTAGTTCCGAACTGTAATCTTCAAATTGTAAATTTGGGTATACTTCAAGAAGTAACTCATAGGTTAAGAGCATTTCTTTCTTTGTTTTTAACAGGCGAATTTCCATTGGAATTAGTTTGACTGTAAAATTAGAACAATAATAATTGTAACAAAAAAAAGAGCTTCGTTAAAGAAGCTCTTTTTTATAGTAAGCGTATTCCAATTTAATGAAAAACAACTTTATTTAATGATGTGCTTCCATCAGAATATTTAATCCTTAGGATATAAGAACCATTTACAAGTTTTCCTTTTTCAATGGTAGTTGAATTTGTTATTGGGACATTTAATTGATGAGTTCTTCCTGCTAAATCTATTAATTCCATGTTTTCCACATTCGAAGCATTGGATAATACTACCGTTATTTTATCTGCGGATGGATTAGGATAAATTGATTGTACAGAATTAATATTCATGGTTTCTAATCCCAGTCCACAATACGTTAATTGATATAATGTTGATGTTTGAAGTGGCGCGTTTTCAGGTTGAAGCGCTGTTTCCGAACATCCCAGTTGTTCAATTAAGAAGTCACGAATAAACCATTCAGTTGTATCCATAGTTGGGGCAGAAGATACGTGCGGAACGTGGTCTTTACCATAGTGTGAGTAGAACTTGTGGTCTAAACCAATTGCTTCGGCTTGTTCGTGCATCATACGAGATCCGTCGATCGTCATGATCCCAACGCCAATAACATTTACAGTACCTCTATTGTATGGCACAGTTCCGTCATTGGTTCCATGAGTTGCACAAAAAGGAACATCTCCAACTTCAATCCATCCGTAGCTTCCTAATGCTCCGGCCAATCCTATCGCACCTTTTATTTTAGTTGAATAACCAGGGTTCCCACTATTTCCTTCAAGTCCTCCAAGCGCAGTTACATCGTTTGCTGGCATGTATCCATCTAATTCACATTCTTTATCAAGATAAGCTAGATGAAAAGCAGTTAAGCCTCCAGCAGAACTTCCAGCGACAAAAATTTGAGTTGTATCAATTTTGTATGTGTCCGCATTTTGTCTGTCCTTATAAAAGAAGCGAATTGAAGCCTTCATATCTTGAACTGCTCTCAGTACTGCTTTTGTTGCATTAGACTGGTTAAACGGAAAGTTCATCCCTAAACGATAATCAATTGAAGCACAAACGAATCCTTTTTTGGCAAATCTGTTGGATAATTCAACAACATCTCCGTCTGTTTTTGATCCTCCGATGAAACTACCTCCGTGAGCCCAAATAATTAATGGTCGAGCGGTAGATGTATCTCCGTTTGGTTCGTAGAAATCCAAATACAAGTCTGTGCTGGCGCCAGTATTACTTGTATTGTTTCCATAAAGGATGTCACTTGTAATATCAACTGTGCTGTACACATCAGTTGAATATCTGCCTTGGTCACAATCAGTTTGCGCAAAGCTAGCCGAAACTAGAGCCAAAGAAAGAAATGAAATGAAGTAGTTTTTTTTCATGATTCGAAATTTAAGTTATTAGTTTGAATTATGGGAAAATATTTCCCGCATATTTAATTGGGTTTGCATATGGTATTGCGGCATTAAACGAGAAGTTTATTGCTTCGATAAAAGTATTTGCTAAAAGGGCCTGACCATTAGGGTTTAACTGAAGTCCGTCCAATGAATATGCTCCGCCAGTAACAAATGCCGAGCTCATAGAAACTCCATTATAAACGGTTCCAGTTTTTAAACGGTGAATTAAAGACTTGGTATCTGCATAGGCCAATCCGTATGTTTGACTCAGATTGGTTATTACTGAATTGTATTCGCTTATTTTTGAGTTGATTTCTGCCACTTCATCTAAATCAAGAACAAATTCATCTCGAAACGGGAATACTGATCCTGTTCCGTTACATTTAACTGAGTCCAAAGGTGTGCTTAATAATACAAGTTCTCCTTCTACCATTTGGCGCACTCCAAAAGGAGCTGCGGGATCTTCCATGACAAAAGCATTAACTCCAACGACAAATGATATTCCAATCGGATTAAAAATTTGATTTAATGTTACAGCATTGGCCGCATCGACGGTTAAACCGTTATAGGGAATTGTCGTAAAATAAGGATACTCTTTAACATCTGGAATATTTGAAATTGCACCTTTTGCTCCGTTTGCGGTTAAAGAAGTGATTACTTCTTCTAAACTACCGCTAAAACCAACACCAGCAGCACCATTTGCGTCAGGAATTGGTCCGCTTGTACCACCACTTTTGGCGTAGGCAAGAATATCATCATCGCCAAGCATTATAGTGAAAAATGTAGGGTTTCTTGCAACGGCATCACTTAAAACAGATGCAGTCGCTTCGTTCGAAGTGAATCGAGCAAAATAAGGATTGAAGTTTCCAGCTCCATTGGCAGGATTTCCGTATCCAGCTAGATTAACGGATAGAGCACTCATTCCTGTAACACCAAAATTATTGAAAGGACCATAACCGGCGTATTGATTAATCAATTGAGTCAAATCTCCAGCACCTGCAATGCGTACTGGTGAAATTGAGGTAACACCTTTGCAGTCCGTTTTATATCCCAATTTTAAAGGGGATTTTCCATCGATATTGAATCCAATTGACCCAGCAGAGACAAAAGGTTGTTTAAACTCAATTGTGCTTACTTCATTGAATTGATTCGCTATAATTGCTGCATAGCTATTGTCTTGGCTATAAAATGACAAACCGTCATTTGCAAATCCAGAAGTATTGTTTGTACCGATTGCAATATATCGACTTCCGTCTACGTCACCCATTGAGGCTTCCGGCGCTTCAATTTTTGGTTTACAGCTAACCAATGCCGTAAAAAGTACTATTGTGATTGATGTATAGGTATATTTCATCGAATTAGAGTTTATAAGTAATTGCGAGACCTGGAGCAAAAACGAGAGTCTTAAATTTCCCGCTTAATCCCGTTTCTAGATTAGTGTCTTCACGTTTTACTTGTGTAAAAAGAAATGAAGCGTCTAGCATTAATTTCTCAGAAATAGAATATCCTACTCCACATGTATAATTAAGTCTATTATTATCTGGTGTTTCTGGAGTCACGTATCCCTTTTGAACAGGAGTCATGGCGAAGGCTAATCCCAATCTTGCCGTCCATTGAGGTGTAATTTTATATTGTGCCCCGAGTCGCACAGCTATCGATCCTTCGTATAATCTAGCAGATTTTGTGTCTAACAACGATGAAGTATTATTCTCATAATCGAAAGCCAATGTATCATAAGCCTTCCAATTAACGTAGTTAGCATCTAAAGCAATAGCTAATTTTTCTGAAGCTTTTACGCCTAAAGCAAAGGTGAAAACAGAAGGTAACGGGATAGAAGATGTGAACCTTCCATCTGGAAATTTATCATTCAAGGATTCTGGAACTGTAAAATCAGCTTCCCCTTTCTTTAAATTCATATTCACTTGTGATCGATATGTGATTGCAAAATTTAAATGACGCGTTGGTTCAAAATAAAGTCCAACGTTGTATCCGAAGCCATGGCCAGAACCACTCAATTCTGCATGTCCATATTCTCCAGAAGCATCTTGAAGAGGAAGGTCTTTTTGTAAATTTACATTCCCATAACTATAAACGAATCCTGCACCTATCCCTAATTTTTTTGTCAATCTATAACTAACAGTAGGTTGAAAGAAAATTGATAATAATTTAAGTCGAGTTAATGCAAATCGACCAGTCCATCCTTCTTCCCATTCAACAGTACTTCCAAAAGGAGTATAAATAGCCATTCCAAGTTTTAATTTACTTTCTTCTTTCAATTGAAATAAACCATAAGCAGAAAAGGGTGTTCCGACTGGAGAAGTTGTATGAGCAACCTCATTAGTATTATCTTCAAGAAATGTTCCTTTAGAGATTACGGGTGTCACAGCTACATTAATTTCATTGCTGTGATGAAAACAAGCGGCACCAGGATTGAAAAACAGAATTGCTGCATCTTGAGGTAAGGCAGTTCCTGCACCACCCATCCCTTGTTGTTGCTGTCCTTGAAAATTCACTTGAAATCCTTGATTGTATCCGAGAAAAGGAAGAAGTAGTGCTAAGGTGAAAAGTTTGTACATATTTTTGTAAAAGCCAGTTGTGTTATAGATAAAACATCTTTGTTTTGCTCGTGAAAGTAAGATTAATTTAACATTAATGCAAGGTGAAATAACGATGATTGAAAAAATTAACAATACATTTTTGGTTGTTTGATTAACTAGTATGAGTTTATTTGCTCGAAATGATGTTTTTATAAAAGAATTATGTACTTTTGCGCTCCTGTCTCGAGAAGGCAGAATTAGTTTATTTAATAATCGAGGTTTTGTACCTCAAACTTTTAACACGTATGGCAACTAAAATTAGATTGCAAAGACACGGTAAAAAAAGCAAAGCTTTTTACCACATCGTAGCTGCGGATAGCAGAGCGAAAAGAGATGGTCGTTTCATTGAGAAAATCGGAACGTACAATCCAAACACAAACCCTGCAACAGTAGAATTGAATTTCGATCGTGCATTGAACTGGCTTCAAGTTGGAGCTGAAATGACAGATACAGCTCGTGCTTTATTGTCTTACAAAGGTGTGTTGTACAAAAACCACTTAATCAACGGTATTAAGAAAGGAGCTTTAACTGAAGCGCAAGTAGAAGAAAAATTTGCGAAATGGGTTGAAGAAAAAGAAGGTAAGATTTCTAACAAATCTACTGGATTAGAAAAGGCTGCAGAAAAAGCTAAAGCTGATAAATTAAAAGCCGAAGCAGAAGTTTCTGCAAAAAGAGCTGCGAATATTGAAGCGAAAAACAATCCTGTAGAGGAAGTTGCTGTTGAAGAGGCACCAGCTGCTGAAGAGTCAACTGAGGAAGTAGTAGCCGAAGAAGCTCCTGCTGCTGAGGAAGCTCCAGAAGTTGTTGCTGAAGAGGCTCCTGCTGCTGAAGAAGCTGCTCCGGAAGCACCAGCTGACGAAGAACCAAAAGCATAATTTTAAAAAAATAAGCATTAGTGAATAAAGCAGATTGCTTTCATTTAGGAAATGTAGCGAAACTTCACGGATTTAAAGGTGAAGTTTCGCTGTTTTTAGACGTTACAGATCCGTCAGACTACGCATCACTCGATGCTGTTTATATTGATATAAACGACCAACTCACTCCATTTTTTGTAGAGTCAATTAAATTGAAAAACGGCAATTTTGCGGCTGTTCGATTTGAGGGACTGACTGATGAAAATGCTGCGAAAAAAATTCTACGAAAAGATATTTATTTACCAGCTCAGATTTTGCCTGAATTAACAGGGACGAACTTTTATGATCATGAAGTTGTTGGATTTAAAGTTATCGATGAATCGTTTGGAGAAGTTGGAATTTTAGAACAAGTCGTAGATTTGGCAGTGAATCCATTGCTTCAGGTCATGCGGGGAGAAAAAGAGGTGTTAATTCCTTTTATCGATGGTTTGGTTACCAAAGTAGATCGTGAAAAGAAGGAGTTGCATGTGTTGGCGCCAGAAGGATTGATCGAAATTTACTTGGGCTAATGTCCATTTTCAAATTCAAGTACTTTACTGTTAAACAAGGTAATTCAGCGATGAAGGTCGGCACGGATGCTATGGTGTTAGGCGCGTTCGTTGATGCAACTTCAAAAACAAATGCGTTGGACATTGGAACAGGAACAGGTGTTTTGAGTTTAATGCTTGCTCAACAAAATAATTCCATTCAAATTACGGGAATTGACATTGATGTTGCTTCGATAGAAGAAGCTAGAATGAACTGCGAGGAATCACAATGGTCCGATCGATTACACCTCATTCACAATGACTTTCTCGCACATGAGTTTGGCCATTTATTTGATTTAATTGTTTCCAATCCACCGTATTACTCTACTACTAACGAAAGTATAGATTATCGAAAAGCACAAGCGCGCCACGTTTCAAGTTTGGCTATTAAACCGTTTATTGAAAAAGTACATTCCATTCTTTCATTGACGGGAAGTTTTTGGATCATCATTCCCTACATCGATTTTGAAAATTGGAATGCTCAAGCAACTGCGAATGGATTGAAACTTGCACGAAAAATTGATGTAATCGGAAAAGATGGCAATCAGCCTATCCGTTGTGTTCTACAATTTGATTTATCATCTGATTCTGTAAGAAACGAATCGTTTTGCATTCGAAACACGGATAATTCCTATACCGATGACTACATTAAATTAACAAGAGAATTTCACGGTAGGGATTTGTAATTGATTTCTGAAAACCGAAGGTTTAATTATCGCTGAAGAAGTATACTTGTGTGGTTTTTTAATTATTTTGGTGAACAAAATGAAGCCTTCTTTATAGAAACGTAGTAGTCAACCAAAATATGAAAAACTTTAACTGGACACAATTTTCAAAACGAATTTTCATTAATTCCAATATCGCTGTAGTTTACGATGCTTGGACAAAAAGTGAAGAACTAGAAAAATGGTTTTTATCTAAAGCGCGTTTTTCTTCTCATTCATTGGGCGATATTCCTTTTTCTCAGACCATTCCAGCTGAATGCAATTACGAATGGCATTGGTTCGCTCAAAGTCATTCAGAGAAGGGTGTCGTTTTGGATGCCAATGGTAAAGACTTTTTAAGTTTTACTTTTGCTGGGAACTGTAAAGTCAGTATTCAGCTGAAGCAAGTAAAGAACCAAACTCAAGTTGTTTTAACGCAAGAGGAAATTCCTGAAGATGATGCTTCTAAAGAAAACATTCGATTGGGATGTGCGTTCGGTTGGACCTTTTATCTATTAAATCTTAACTCGGTATTGGAAGGTGGATTGGATTTGAGAAATAAAGATACTGAACTCGTTGGCGTAGTAAATAATTAAATGTAGAGATGAAGGCACAACAATTTGAAATTTCAACAGAGCGTTTAGTACTCAAAAGTATAACTCCAGCAATCATTCACGAAGTATACGATACACTTTCAAAGGAGCAAATAATGGCCTATTTTGGATTTGATGAGCATGGTTATAATCGTTGCCTTGAAATGCACGAGAAAGGAGTTGAAACATATAGATCAACTATGTTTTATTTTATGTTGATTTTGAAGGAAACCAATTTACCTATTGGGGATTGTGGTTTTCATACATGGGATTTTAAACACAATCGTGCAGAAGTTTTTTATTATTTACATAGCGACAACGACAAACGAAAAGGATATATGTCAGAAGCATTTTCAGAAGTGTTGAAATACGGTTTTACAGAGTTGAAAATGCATAGAATTGAAGCGTTGGTCTCAGATTACAATATTGCCTCGGTAAAGTTTTTGCAACATTTTAACTTCAAAAAAGAAGGAACGATGCGCGAAGATTATATCGTAGATGGGAAAAATACAGATTCAGATTGCTATTCCTTGCTTAAGTGGGAATGGGAAGAACTAGTTAATTCAATCAATCTAGGAGTTTGAATATTTCTTTCTGAATAGAAACTCCTTTATCCTTGCTGTACCAAGTCTGAATACGTTTGTGCTTCTCTAAAATCGGTAAATCTGTTTTTTTAAAGTCAATCATAATTTGTTGACATTCTTCAGGTCTTGGTCCCCAGGTGAATAAATCTTCACCATTTTCGTTGCGAACGATGAGTTTCGGAATTGACTTTCCTCCGTTTGTTAAATAGTTGTCGATAAGATTTGCACCATTATCGCGCAGTTCAATTTTAAAATCGATCAATGGGTTTTTTTTACTCAGCATTGCCAATACTGGGACGTTGTGCGCTGCATCTCCGCACCAAGGTTCTGTAATAACAATCCATTCTTGTGGAGAATCAATTGCCTTAATCTTTTTTACTAAGTCGTCATTCAAAATGTCAGCTTTCAACCAACGATTTGATCGCGATTGATTCATTTTTACATAATTCACATATTCTGGATTATCGTATGGTGCTGCATTGTTTTCCGAATTTAAGATAGTTTCAAAAAGCGAGGTGTATTCATTCCAATTCATAACATTGTATTTTTCTTCTTAGACGAAACTAGGAATTAATAATTACAAAAAAAGCACCTATGTTACATAGGTGCTTTTTTTTAAAATAGTAGTTGACTTATGGCAGGCAAACAACATGTTTTACAGTCGACATTGTGCCACCATTGTGATCTAATGCTGTCGTTAATGTAAACATGACTGTGCTTGTGTCAGCTACGTTGTTGACCCAATGTTCATGAATTGTATAAACCGATGAATGGTCATGGTTTTGCACGTTGAAAACATCTTGCATAGTCGCATGATTGTGCAATACAATAGTGTACCCATGCATTTCTGACGTCCCAGTTATTGTCCCAGACATGTGAAAAGTTGCGCCGCTAGCAATCGTGTCTCCATCGTTAAAAGAATTGATGTCGATTACTGCTGTAACAGGTTCGTCGTGGTGCTCTTCTTCATGCTCTTTGTCTTTTTTACAAGAGACAATTGAAAGAGAGATTAATGATATTGAGACTGTGTTTAAGATAAATTTGTTCATGATTTTTTTGATTTAAATGTGTAATAAAATGAAACGGACATTTGTCCATTGTTTTTAGTGAATCCTTTTGATAAATGTTGTGTCAAGGGTTGGAAATAGCGAATTGTTGCAAAAATGCGGTTGAATTCAAAGTTGATTCCAGGAAGAAGGGACAATAAATAACCACCATTAAAGGTGTTCTTACTTGATCCGTCAATTTCTGAGTGAAAAAGATAATCGAATTGAACGCCCATTCCTGTTGAAATTGTTCCTTTTCCAACTTTGATGTTATAACCAGAGTAAACAACAGATTGAAACGCATTCCCAAATTTGTATCCGGCACTGTTTTGCGTTGTTAAGTTGAACACGTTTTCGAATTGAATATTCCATTTTTTTGATTGAAAGAATAAATTCAAATTGAACGGAAAGTCCCACGAACCAGTGCCTGGAAACATATTTGTTGTTTCGTGTGTATTTCTTGAAAAGTTACCTGTTGGCGCTTTTGCACCAGCTCCTAGTTGCAAATTCAAAGCACGTTTTCGCAAAGTGTCAGCGCGAGTAAATGCTAAAAAACGTGTATTTATCGTAATATCTCCTAACCCTTGTGTAATTGATGTTTCTCCACTTCTTTGTTGCCGATTGTAAACTACAGGTATATTCGTGTACAGTTGAAATCGTTTTGTAACTTGGAATTTCGCAAGTAAACTTCCTTGCATAAAAAATTCCGTTGAGCTTTCAACGCTTCCGTGTCCGAATATATCTGGATGAATACTGTTAAATGAGCGTCCTTCAAAACTCAATCCTACAAAATGATAATTGGAAGACCCAATAATTCCAATAGAACCTGCTGTTGATGAACAACCACATACTTCGCAACAAATCGAATGAAAGGAGAATACAACAATTGCTATTGTTGCTATTATTTTCATTGTGTTGATTTAATTATAAACTACTAATCGTGTTATAAAATCAACTTTGCGGTGGGTGATCAATGGAATTAATAAAAAGAATTTCTCTGTAATCAGCAGTGTTTTTAAATACGTCTTTTGAATTGTCCTCTGCCATTACTACCAAATGTGATTGAAATTCATAATTTTGAGCAATTTTATTATTTTCACTCATCACAGGGCGATTGTTTTTGTGGCTATTTTCCATGTCTTTGAGAGCCGATTCGGCTTTTTCTAATTGTTTTGACAAGTAACACTTACCATTACAATTCAACATTGGAATCGCTTGATTTTCACACAATTTCTGCGCGACATATTCTTTATTGACAACATACCAAACGTCCCATGAAGCCTGGTAGATATCTTTACCAAGAATGGAGCAAATTGTACATATGACAATGAGATATTTCATCTAATTTAATAAATGGAAGGAAACGCAGTTGGATCCGATTCATGCATGATTTGATATGCTTTCTCAACAATATCTTCAACATTTGGTTTTGAAAAATAATCTCCATCCGAACCATACGCAGGACGGTGATCTTTCGAACTCATCGTTATTGGAGCTGCATCCAAGTGGTAATATCCTTCTTGCTCAACTAAAATTTTATCTAGCATAAATGCAGTTCCACCACTGCTAACATCCTCATCAATGATTAACAATCGATTCGTTTTTTTCAGAGAGTCAACAATCATATGATTAATATCGAAGGGCAACAATGTTTGAACATCAATCAATTCAATTGATACTCCCAATTCTATTAGTTGTTGTGCCGCAATTTCGCACAAGTTGAACGTTGATCCATAAGAAACAAGCGTGATATCAGTTCCCTCTCTTACAATTTCTGGAATTCCTAAAGGTTCTCTAAATTCACCAATATTTGTTGGCATTCGTTCCTTGGTTCTGTATCCATTTAATGGTTCAATCACTAAAGCAGGTTCTTCTGCCGCCATTAAGGTATTGTAAAATCCTGCCGCTTTGGTCATGTTTCTTGGAACGCATACATGTATTCCACGAATCGAATTGACAATCATTCCCATTGGAGAACCACTGTGCCAAATTCCTTCCAAACGGTGACCGCGTGTACTAATAATCAAAGGTGCTTTTTGGCCACCTTTTGTTCTGTATTGAACAGTAGCTAAGTCATCTGACATGACTTGAATAGCGTACAATAAATAATCTAGATACTGAATTTCAGCAATTGGACGTAAGCCTCTCATTGCCATTCCTATACCTTGACCAATAATTGTACATTCACGAATTCCTGTGTCATGAACACGTTCAACACCATAAATGTCTTGAACACCTTCTAATGTTTGATTTACACCACCAATCTTTCCAGCATCTTCACCGAAAACAAGGGCTTGAGGATAATCAGCAAGTAATTTCACGTAATTTTCACGCAAAATTAAACGCCCATCTTCCATTTTAACTTCAGTATCATAGGTTGGAGCTATCGGCTCGACATTCAATGCGGAGGTTGATGTTTCATCGTATAAATGTGAACTATATCGGTCGTTGTTTTCGTTAATTTGTTGTTTAATCCAATTTGAAAGAGCGTTTTTTGAACTCAAATTTTCAGAACGGGTCATGCGCAATGCCTTTCGAGCGATACTAAGAATATCTTTACGAATTGGGTCCATTGCTTTTTCCAATTCTTCTACCATTTTAGTTATAAAAACACCATTTTGACTTTCATTCGCTAAAGCTTTTAAAAGAGAAATAGCAGTCGCATGATCTTCTTTCATGTCACTTAGAAATGCAGTCCAAGCAGCGTTCTTTTGCTCTCTAACAGATGTTTTGGAAGCTTTTTCAATTGCTTCTAGTTCTTCTTCCGTAGCCAGAGATAAACCATCTACGTCAAAGTTTAAAATCCATTCTTTAAATTTTGCGATGCAATCGAATTCAACTTCCCACTTCAATCGTGCTTCATCTTTGTATCGTTCATGCGAACCGCTTGTAGAGTGACCTTGTGGTTGGTTCACTTCTTTTACGTGTATTAAAACCGGCACATGTTCTTCTCTAGCCAGTTTTACGGCTTTTTCATATGTTTCACATAAATGAGCATAATCCCATCCTTTCGTGACAAATATTTCGTATCCTGGTTTGTCTTTCGTGCGTTGCATTCCAGCTAATGCTTCGGAAATACTATCCTTTGTTGTTTGGTGCTCACGTGGCACTGAAATTCCGTAACCATCATCCCAAACAGACATTACCATTGGGACTTGAAGAACACCGGCTGCATTTATTGTTTCCCAAAAAGGACCTTCTGATGTTGAAGCATCACCGATAGTTCCGAATGCTACTTCATTTCCACCATTGGTGAATTTTTTAAACGCATCTAATTTAGATAGCGACGGATTTTGACGATACACTTTCGAAGCATTTGCTAATCCAAGTAAACGCGGCATTTGACCTGCCGTTGGAGAAATATCTGCAGAACTATTTTTTTGTTCCATCAAGTTTTTCCAATCGCCGTTTGATTTCAGATTTCTAGTCGAGTAATGGCCACCCATTTGACGTCCAGCAGATTGAGGCTCTTGCGCCACATCCGTATGTGCATAAAGTCCTGCAAAATACTGTTGAACCGTTAATTGGTCAATTGCCATCATAATAGTTTGGTCACGGTAATACCCTGATCGAAAATCACCATTTTTAAACTGTTTAGCCAACGCAATTTGAGCCAACTCTTTTCCGTCTCCAAAAATCCCAAATTTGGCCTTACCAGTCAATACTTCCCTTCGACCAAGCAATGACGCTTCCCTAGAAAGCGTAGCAAGTTTGTAGTCTTCAATAATAGTTTTTTTAAACGTTTCGAAATCTACAGAAGATTGAGTTTCAATGACTGATTCTTTTGCCATAATGTATAATTTTTTGGAAGTGCGAATATAACGAAAATCTGACCAATTTAAAAGTTAAAAATCCAAGAATAGAATGTTTATTTATCTTTGATTTAATGGTATGAAAGAAAAAATAAAAAAATACGCCCCTTATTTTGTCGATGTATGGCAATATCTTGTTGTCATTTTGATTTTTATAATAGCAGCAATTTTTATACTTTAACTGTTTATCAACGATTATTTAGCTTCAATTTGTTATGAATAAAACCCTTCTTTTTCTTACTGTTGTCCTAGTTGGCAATGTGAACGCTCAATTGAACATGGATTCAATTGGTCATTTAGATTATAATGTGTTGCACAATACAGATTTGAATGATGTTTGGGGGTATGAAGATGAGATGGGCAATGAGTACGCACTTGTTGGTGCAAAAAAAGGAACGAGTGTTGTTGATATTTCTACTCCGTCATCGCCGATCGAGATTTTTTGGGAGCCGGGAATGGAATCGACTTGGAGAGATTTAAAAACAAACGGTGATTTTGCTTACATTACTACTGAAGCAGAAAACGGGTTGCTAATTATTGATCTTTCCCCATTGCCAGGCTCAACTGCTTTGCCTGTTAATTATTATTCGGGGCCAAATGGGCAGGAATGGGAGTCAGCGCATAATTTATATATTGATGAATTTGGTTACGCATATATTTTTGGTGCGAACAGAGGGAATGGAGGCGTTATTATTTTGGATGTTTTTACAGACCCAATGAATCCTATTGAGGTAGGTGTTTTTGATGATTGGTATGTACACGATGGATATGTTCAAAATGACACAATGTATTTGGGACATATTTATGAGGGAATTATTAGTGTGGTGGATGTAACAGATAGGTCAAACCCTGTATTGCTTGGAACCAAAACAACTCCTTCAAATTTCGCCCACAATATTTGGGCAAGTGATGATGGACAATTTGTATATACAACTGATGAGGTCTCCGGTGCATTTATTGGTGCATACGATGTTTCTGATCCGGCAAATATCGTTGAAGTAGATAGAGTGCAAAGTTCACCAGGAGCTGGTGTAATTCCCCATAACACACATGTTCTCGGTAATCATATTGTTACAAGTTATTATTCCGACGGTGTAGTTGTGCATGATATTACGTATCCGTATAATATGGTTGAAGTTGGAAATTTCGATACCTATCCAACGCAAACTACGAGTTACGATGGTTGTTGGGGAACTTATCCTTTCTTTTCCTCTGGTTTGGTCATTGCGACAGATATAACAGAGGGGTTGTTTATTCTAAACCCAACATATGTTCAAGCAGCATATTTAGAAGGAATTGTTACCGATGTGAATACTACCAATCCAATCAATCAAGTGGAAATTGTGATTGTAGGAGATGCTCAAACTGAACTAACACAGAATACAGGGTTCTATGCCACAGGTATTGTTAATGCAGGTGTTTATGATGTTACATATTCAAAAGTTGGCTATTTTCCGCAGACAATTTCTGTCTCACTTTCAAACGGAGTTATCGTAAATCAAAATGTTCAATTGGTGCCAATTCCACCTTTCAATTTGGATGTATTGGTGTTGGAGGAGGGCTCAGGTAATCCAATTCAAGGAGCAGATGTTCGATTGGTCCACACACTAATAACTCACGATGGCGTAACCAATGGAATTGGTGAGGAAAGTTTAACGCTCTTCTATCAGGAAAATTATCAAATTCAAATTGGAAAATGGGGATACCAAACGTATTGCAATTATCAATTAATAAATAATTCTACAGGTCAAATTACTGTTTCATTAAAAAAAATGATTTATGATGATTTTACATTTGATTATGGTTGGTCCACGTCAGGAACTGCTACAACCGGAATGTGGGAAAGAGGTTTTCCTAATGGTACAGAAAGTGGTTCAGCTCCTTACGGAGATGTTATAACCGATTGTGGTGATTACTCTTTTGTAACAGGCAATTCACCTCAGTTAAACGCAGACGTGGATGATGTTGATAAAGGAACTGCGAACTTAATCTCTCCTGTTATCGACCTTTCTTCGTATTCAAATCCGTATGTGAACTATTCGCGTTGGTTTTATTCATTTCATGGCCCTTCAGCTCCTGATGATACCTTACGAGTTAAAGTTTCAAATGGTACCCAAACAGTTGAAATTGATAAAGTTGGGGGCGGGTTTTTTGTGCCTGAACAATGGGTGGAAAAAAGTATTCGCATTCAAGATTTTATCACTTTGACTAGTACAATGCAGTTTTTCTTCGAAACTTCGGATGAAGAACCAAATGGTAATGTAACCGAAGCAGCGGTTGATCGGTTTTTTATCGTTGAGGATTTTGAGCTAGGCATACCTTCTTTGGAAACAAATATCCAAGTATTTCCAAATCCGACAAGTGACATTTTAAACATCAAGTCCAATAATGTAAATATTTCCTTTCAGGTTGTGTCCTTAGAAGGTGTAATTGTCAAAGAAGGAAAATTAAACTCAGAAATTGAATTGGTTGATTTAAGAGATTTGAAAAACGGAGTCTATTTCTTATCCGTTGCAGATGAAGTCCATAAAATTATTAAGATGGATTAATTCCAAATTGCTTCAATCGTTTAATTATATTTGTTAAAACAAATTTTTCAGTTTGGAATTAAAATATGATATTTCGGTAGTCGTTCCTTTGTACAATGAGGTAGAGTCTTTGCCTGAGTTGCATCAATGGATAGTGAAGGTGATGAATGAAAACAATTTTTCATATGAGGTACTGTTTATAGACGACGGAAGTAAAGATGGTTCATGGAAGGTAGTTGAAGAACTGCATCAAAAAGACCTAAACATTAAGGGAATTAAATTTCAACGTAATTATGGTAAATCGGCTGCCTTGCAAAAGGGCTTTGAAGCTGCAATGGGTCGTGTTGTTGTAACTATGGACGCTGATTTACAAGATTCACCTGATGAAATTCCGGAATTGTATAGATTGATAATCGAAGAAGATTATGATTTGATTTCTGGATGGAAAAAAAAGCGTTACGATCCAATTTCGAAAACTCTTCCAACTAAATTGTACAATTGGGCAGCACGTCGTATAACTGGAATTCATTTGCATGATTTTAATTGTGGCTTGAAAGCGTATAAGAGTGCTGTTGTGAAAAGCATTGAGATTTATGGGGATATGCACCGTTATATTCCTGCACTTGCAAAATATGCTGGTTTCACAAACATTGGAGAAAAGGTGGTTGCTCATCAAGCACGTAAATACGGTACAACTAAGTTTGGATTGAATCGATTTATCAACGGACCGCTGGATTTAATGACCGTTGCCTTTATGGGGAAATTTGGCAAAAAACCGATGCACTTTTTTGGCGTAATTGGTATGATGCTTTTCTTTATTGGTTTTGGTTTTTCATTTTATATCGGTATAGATAAGTTGTTCTTTAATTCAACTGCTGAAAAAATTGCAGATAGAACGGAGTTTTATGTGGCTTTAGCAGCAATGATTATGGGGGTTCAATTTTTCTTAGCTGGTTTTATCGCGGAAATGATGGGACGAACTTCAGCTCATCGTAATGTTTATTTGGTCGAAAGGACGATAGATGTCGATTAGTAATTGGGGTATAAATAATACATGGTCGCTCTTTCTCGATCGAGATGGTGTTATAAACAGGCGTATTTTTGGAGGGTACATTACTTCAATAGAAGAATTTGAATTCCTTCCAGGAGTCGAAGATGCAATTAGACAATTTTCAGAGACTTTTCATTTAGTGTTGGTGGTGACAAATCAACAAGGAATTGCAAAAGGGATAATGGAAGAGCGTAACCTTTTGGAGATTCACAATTATATGTGTGATCAAATTTACTTGAAAGGTGGAAAAATTGACAAATGCTACTTTGCGCCAAATTTAAAAGGTGCAGAAGACGACATGCGCAAACCTTCTTCCGCAATGGCAGATTTGGCTAAAATGGAATTTCCAGAGATTGATTTTGAATGTTGCGTGATGATTGGTGACACAGATACAGATATCGAGTTTGGCAAGAATCTTGGAATGAAAACAGTACGAATTAAAACAGAGGAGCCAATAAATATACAAGCAGATGTAACTGTTAGTGGATTGGATGAATTTGCTAAAATGATTAAAAATGAAATATAGCTTAGTTACTTTAATTGCGTTTTTTGCGTTTGTCGGGATCGGACAAGTAAATCAAGTTGATGCAAAGGGAAAAAAACAAGGTGAATGGGCAAAATTGTATGAAGGTTCAAAGGTATTTGAATACACAGGACAGTTTAAAGATGATAAACCAGTAGGAAAATTTACGTATTATTATCCTTCATCAAAAGTAAAGGCTGTTATTAAGCACGATGAAAATAGTAATCGTTCGGTTGCATTTTACTATCACGAACATGGTGCTTTGATGAGCTATGGAATATTTCGCAATCAATTAAAGGATAGCGTATGGTTGAATTTTGGACCATCACAACGCATTAGCAATACAGAAACCTATAAAAATGGAAAGTTGGAAGGACGTAAAGTTATTTATTACGTTCCTGAAGAGTTAGCCGATAAGTCTCAAATCCCAGCATCAGTTTCACATTATAAAAACGACATGCTTCATGGCGAATACACTGAATATTTTGATGGGAAAAATGTAAAAGTGAAAGGAGCATATTTCGAAAATAAGAAAGATGGATTGTGGACACACTATCATACCACTGGAAAACCAATGACGGTTATTCGCTACCAAAAAGGTGTTAAACACGGATGGGCATACGGTTATGATGAAGCAGGAAAGGAGATAGGCTGTCTCTTATACACATCTCCGAGCCCACGAGACAGGCAGAAATCTCGT
>CAJXRM010000033.1 GCA_913059205.1 uncultured Flavobacteriales bacterium | reverse complement strand
CTACACAGAGTAGATCGTCGGCAGCGTCAGATGTGTATAAGAGACAGATTATTACTTCAGCATTTTGGGTTTAAGCCAACTCAAAAACAGCAACAAGTACTTGGTGCATTAACTGATTTTGTTTTCCACCAGCAAAAAAGAAGTCTGTTTGTACTTAAAGGATATGCAGGAACTGGAAAGACTTCTATTGTTGGAGCTTTGGTAAAAACCTTACCTAATTTTAATTTTGAATCGATATTGTTAGCACCAACAGGGAGAGCGGCCAAAGTATTGGCTAATTATTCTCAAAAACCAGCCTTTACCATTCATAAAATGATATACCAATTGAAAAGTGGAGGGGATGGTTATACTCGTTTTAGCATAAAACAAAACAAATTTCAGAACACTATTTTTTTGGTTGATGAAGCTTCTATGATTAGTGATGTAGGAAGTTTACTAAATAACAGTTGGGGAAATCAAAAAGGCTTGTTAGATGATTTGTTGGAATATGTTTATAGTGGGATTAATTGTAAATTGATTTTTATTGGAGATACTGCTCAATTGCCACCGGTGGGTGTGGAAGAGAGTCCGGCTTTAGATGAGGATTTGCTGCATAAGAACTATTATTTATATCCCGAATTTTATGAGTTGGATGAAGTAGTAAGGCAAGCTCAAGACAGTAAAATTTTGTCTTTAGCTACTTTTATTAGAGCAAAAATTAATACTAAAAAAGTCGAATTGCCCATGTTTTCAGAATTAGATGTTAATACTGATGTGAGGTGTATTACAGGACTGGAGTTAGAAGATGAGTTAAATGATGCTTACGGTAAGTTTGGAGATGAAAATGTGATGGTTGTTTGCCGAAGTAACAAAAGAGCCAATTTGTTTAATTTGCAAATTAGAGCAAGAATAAAATGGTTAGAAGAAGAAATTGCCACAGGCGATTACATGATGGTGGTTAAGAATAATTATTTTTGGTTGGATGATGCCTCAAAAGCAGGTTTTATAGCCAATGGCGATATTATTGAGATTTTAAAAATTAGAGGTTTTGAAGAAAAACATGGTTTTAGGTTTGCCAATATTACCATACGAATGGTGGATTATCCTAATGAACCGGATTTGGAAATTAAAATTCTGATGGACAGCATTCTTTCGGATGCTCCATCATTGCCTTCAGGTAGATTTAGGGAGTTATATGATGCCATTTCGGAAGAGTATGGATATGAGCCTAATAGAAAAAAACGTAATGAATTAATTCGTAAAGACCCATATTACCAAGCGTTACAAGTTAAGTTTGCTTACGCTATTACTTGTCATAAATCTCAAGGTGGACAATGGGATGCTGTTTTTGTGGAACAAGGTTACCTTACCGAAGAAATGATTAATATAGAATATTTGCGATGGCTTTATACAGCCATTACTAGAGCTAAAAAACAATTGTTTTTGGTTAATTTTAATCCCGCTTTTTTTGAAGGAATAGAAGATTGATTTTATTTTAACTTCTTAGTCTTTAAACGTATAGAATTTCCAACAACAATTACATCTGAGAAAGCCATTGCTAAAGCCGCTACCATAGGATTTAAAAAACCAAATGCAGCAATAGGTATTGCTAATACATTATAGAAAAATGCCCAGAATAAATTTTGTTTAATGGTTATTAAGGTGTGTTTACTTATTAAATACGCTTCATATACCTGAGATAAGTCTTTATCATTAAGTAAAACAATTTGTGCAGAATGCACTGCTACTTGCGTAGCTTTGCTCATAGAAATCCCTACAGCAGCTTTTGTAAGTGCAGGAGCATCATTTATTCCATCACCCACCATTACCGTTGGTGATTGTTTTTCTAATTCATCAATTTTTTCTAATTTTTGCTCAGGAAGCTGTTCGCCATAAACAGTTTTAATATTCACTTTGGCAGCTAAATCTTCACATTTTTCTTGCATATCTCCACTTAATAAAATCGTATTTAATCCTTGTTTATTCAGCAAGGAAATGGTTTCTGGAACATGTTGTTTCAATTCATCTTCAATATCAATTCCGGCAATAAGTTCCTTGTTTTTAAAAATGAAAATAGCGTGTTGTTTGTCTTTAGTTTGTGTCTCATCAATTCTAAACGAACCTACTTTGTAATGGTTATTTTCTTTATCAAAAGCTTCTAAACCTACGCCTTTTATTTCATTTATAGTAGGAAAATCAATAAGTGTAGCATCTGGTTTTAAATAAGCTACAATGGATTGAGCAATTGGATGAGAAGAATGTTGTTCTATGCTAAAAAGTATGTTTTTAAGTTCTTGTTCTTCAATAGAAGCGTACAGTTTGGTTCTTTTTATGGAAAATTTTCCTGTAGTAAGCGTTCCTGTTTTGTCAAACACCATATTTTTAGCATTGGCAAATAATTCTAAGGTGCTTCCTCCTTTAATTAAAATTCCTTTTTTTGCCGCTCTTCCTATTCCTACCATTACTGCTGTTGGTGTTGCTAAACCCATGGCACAAGGACAAGAAATTACTAATACAGCTATACTTTGCATTAACGCTTGTTGCGTATTTATATCAAAACCAAAATGAGCAATTAAAAAAGTTAGTAATGCAATAACTAATACTACAGGAACAAATATAGCACTGATTTTATCTCCCAATCGTTGAATATTTGGTTGATTTTGTTGAGCATTTTTTACCATTTCAATAATTTTTGAAAGGACCGTTTCGCTACCCACTTTTTCAGCTTTAAACTGCATGCTTCCATCCATCATTACTGTTCCACCAATAACTTTTGAGCCAATTTCTTTCTCTACAGGAGTACTTTCTCCGGAAATCATTGATTCATCAATAGTAGCAGAACCTTTAATAATTTCTCCATCAACAGCTATTTTATCTCCGCTGTTTACCTGAATAATGTCTCCTACATTAATTTCATCATAACTGACAACAGTTGTAGATCCATCGGGCATTATTTTTTTTGCCTCACTTTGTTGTATCTGACTTAGTTCTTTAATGGCAGTAGTGGTTTGATTTACCGAACGATGTTCTAATACATTTCCCAATAGTACTAAAGTGATGATGGTTGCAGCAGTTTCAAAAAACAAATAATTATGAGCTTCGTGCGTACCATAGTAGAGGTAAATTCCAACAATGCTATAAATAAAAGCGGCCGTTGAACCTATGGTAATTAACACGTCCATATTAGGAATGCCTGTTTTTAGAGAACCCCAAGCACTTTTTCCAAAATGAAATAGTCCTATTCCAAAAACAGGAATACACAATGCTAATTGCACCCAACCATCATTTAAAATATTGTCGTGTGGCATAAACATGTGTAAAAACAGAGGAATGGTAAAAATTAACGAAATGTAGAATTTTTTCTCAATGGATGATAATCTTTTTTGTTCTTTAGGAGCATCAATTACTTTATAACCTAATTGGTTGATACTGTCAATAATCTCTTGAGTATTGAGTTTGGTATTACTATCATAAGTTACTTCGCCTGTTGAGAAGCTTACATTTACGTTTTCTAATCCTTTTTTAATCAATTGTTTTTTAATGCCTAATGCACAATTGGCACAAGTCATTCCTTCCACATTTAGGGTAATATTTTTTTTATCGCTCATCAATTACAAAGTTAAGAAAAAGCGGTGCAGCTATATTTTTTTAGCTTGAAAATAAAAAATAGTAGTGGAATTATTTTGTATAAAAAAAAAAGTATATTTGCCCTCTCAAAATGGTGGATGTAGCTCAGCTGGTTAGAGCATCGGTTTGTGGTACCGAGGGTCGTGGGTTCGAGCCCCATCTTCCACCCAAAAAGGATTGTTAGAAATAGCGATCCTTTTTTTTGTACAAAAATCTTCAATTCGGAAGTTAAATGGAGATCGAATTATTGTACTTAATGAAAGTGAGAACAAAACAACCTGATTAAGGAATTACTATTTCTCCTTTAATTTCGCGCTCATTTACATCTAAAATAAAACGATATACCCCTCCTGGCAATTCTGTAAATTCCCCAATATTAAATTCGGATTCGTTTGTCACCATTTCTGAGACGGTCTCTCCAAAAGAATTAAACACCTTTAATTTTGCTGGTTTAGATGCGTCATTTTTGAATAGAAGCACTGCATCCATGCTCACCGGATTTGGCCTAATTTGATATGAATTTACAGCAATTTCGATTATTTCAATTTTCACATTGTACGAAAACCCAAGACCACCAAGTCCTAATCTATAGAAGTTAAAACTGTTTTGCACTGGAAACAAATCTGTAAACGAATAATCAATTTCCTCTGATGCACTTCCACATATTCCTTCGATATCTCCAATCTTAGTGTAATTCACTCCATCAATAGAGCGAAACACATCAATTCCATTACATGTATTGCCTTGAGAAATGGACCAATTCAACAGTACATTTTTATTGAACTCATCTGCGCGCAAAAGCAACACAACATTTTCGTTTTGTCCAATTGCCATAAATACATTAAGAAAAATTGATGCGAGCAGAAACCTCATGTTACATAAGACGAACAAAATCAAATTTTATTACAATTAACACTATGAAAAATGAATTAAAAATCAAATTTGATCCTTCTTAGCATGTAATTCATGAATTGATTTTGCATGACAAATGAACCATTAAAAAAAATCGAATATTTCATTTTAGAGCCATTTCATTCGTTTTTGCGCATTAATTAAAGTACTTTCGTTTCTGCGTCCATGATGAAGTGTTCGTTTAAAACGAATTTAATGGGCATTCCGACTGTCATTTTCAATGACAATGATCGACCTGATTTTTATAAAACATTACGTAAACGGGTAAACACTCACTTTCGGGATAATAATATTTCAGTTCACGCAAATACAAACATGAAAATCAAAACGGTATTCATGCTCACAGTATATTTTTTACCACTGATTTTAATCATTAGCGGCACCGTAAATTCTTTCTGGTTGATTCTTCTACTATTTACTATAATGGGATTTGGCATGGCAGGAATCGGATTGACTATCATGCATGATGCCAATCATGGCTCATACTCTAAGAATAAAAAAGTCAACAATGCATTGGGATTCGTCCTAAATTTTATTGGAGGTTACCATTTGAACTGGAGAATTCAACACAACGTGTTGCATCATTCTTTTACAAACGTCGATGGGTTTGATGAAGACATTGAAAAGCAAGGAATTGTGCGGTTTTCTCCTAATCAAGAACGAAAAAAAATATTTCGTTTTCAAATCTTTTACGCACCGTTTCTGTATGGTGTTCTTACACTCTACTGGTTTGTTTTTAAAGACATCGAACAAACATTTCGCTACCACAAAAAGGATTTATTGAAAACGCAGGGCTTGACACTACGAAAGGCGTTGATTCGCATTATTTTTCACAAAATATGGTATTTCGGACTAACGATTTTGCTTCCAATTTATATGATCACTGGTCCGTGGTGGGTCATCATTATCGGCTTTTTGATTATGCAGTTTATTTGTGGACTTATTTTAGCGCTAATCTTTCAATCTGCCCACGTATTGGAAAGTACACAATTTTACGAAGTGGATACCACTGGTAGCTTAGAAAATAACTGGGCGATTCATCAAATGAAAACTACAGCAAATTTTGCCAATGGCAGTATTGTTTTTTCTTGGTTCGTTGGAGCTTTAAACTACCAAATCGAACACCATCTTTTCCCAAATATTTGTCATGTTCATTACAAAGACATTTCAAAAATTGTGAAACTAACTGCTGAGGAATTTGACGTTCCTTATTACGAGTACAAAACGTTTTTGGGTGCTCTAAAAAGTCACTTTACCTTACTTCATCAATTAGGAACGGGTAAATACGACAAGAATCTAGTCGAAACGGCATAAAAAAAGCGACACCATTTCAGATATCGCTTCCAATTTTATTGATTAAGGATTAGCCGTTCATTTTTGCATTGACTTCTAACCAGCCTCCGCCATTTTCACAATCCAACCCTTTCGCTTTAAAGTATTGTGTCGCTTGTCCGCTTCTTCCTCCGCTAAGACAACAAAACAGGACAGGTTGTTTCAATGCCATAATTTCAGCTTCTCTCTCCACCACCTCTTGTAATGGGATGTTAATCGAACCGGCAACATTTCCTCCTCTAAATTCATCAACCGTTCTAACGTCTACAATTGTATATTCCATTTTTTTATTTTTTTTCAAATTTATTCTATTCCAGCTGTTTCAAATGTGCTTTTAGTTACACTTCTCCTCAAAGTATTGCCACAAAGGTTCGTCTGGAACAGGAGCTGTAACTGAAACCAGCTCTTTGGTTGTTGGGTGATTGAATTCCAAATGTCGCGCATGTAAATGAATGGAACCGTCTTTATTGGATCGCTTTGCGCCATACTTCAAGTCGCCTTTTATTATACAACCTATTGTCGCCAATTGACACCGAATTTGATGATGCCTTCCAGTTTCAAGTTCAATTTCAAGTAAATGGTATTTATCCGACGAGTTTACAAGTTTGTAAGACAAGATTGCCTTCTTAGATCCAGCTACTTCAGATGTGTGAGCATAGGATTTGTTTTGTTTTTCGTTCTTTTTTAAAAAATGCTCTAATCGACCCGATTGGATATCTGGTGCTTTTTCGACAACTGCCCAATACACTTTTCGTGTTGATTTATCTCTAAATTGCTCATTCAATCGCGATAATCCTTTACTCGTTCGTGCAAAAACCAAAGCGCCACTTGTTGGTCGATCTAGGCGATGTACAACTCCGCAAAAAACATTACCTTCTTTGTTAAATTCAACTTTTAAGTACTGTTTTACTTTTTCTGCCAATGTTTCATCACCAGTTTTGTCGCCTTGAACAATATCTGAAGGCTGTTTGTTGACAACAATTGTGTGGTTATCTATATGAAGAACTTTTATCGCCATTGAACGAATTAATATTGCTCTTCCTCATTCGGAAAATCGCCCGACTTCACATCTTCGATATAGCGTTGAAATGACCCAAGCATTTCTTGAAATAAATTATGGTATTTACGCAAAAAACGAGGACTAAACTCATTGTTTATGCCCAACATGTCATGAACTACCAAAACTTGCCCGTCTACTCCATTCCCTGCACCAATTCCAATGATTGGAATAGTTACTTCTTTTGCAACTTTCGCTGCAAGATCGGCTGGTATTTTCTCCAAAACGATAGCGAAACAACCGGCTTCTTCCAAAGCCCTAGCGTCTTCGATTAAACGTTGGGCCTCGTCTTTTTCTTTAGCACGGACAACGTATGTACCAAATTTATATATTGATTGTGGTGTTAGTCCTAAATGTCCCATTACAGGAATCCCAGCTGTTAAAATACGCGACACAGATTCTAATATTTCTTGTCCACCTTCCAATTTAACTGCGTGACCACCAGACTCTTTCATAATTCGGATTGCGCTTGATAGAGCTTCCTTTGAATTTCCTTGATAAGAACCAAAAGGCATATCAACTACAACTAATGCACGAGAAACACCACGAACTACCGAAGATGCATGGTAAATCATTTGATCCAATGTAATTGGAAGAGTCGTTTCATGTCCTGCCATAACGTTTGAAGCAGAATCACCTACTAAAATCACATCAATACCAGCTGTATCAATAATACGCGCCATAGTATAATCGTAACCAGTAAGCATGCTAATTTTCTCTCCATCATTTTTCATTTGTTGGAGAACATGTGTAGTTACTTTTTTCACATTTGTATGAACAGACATAATTGCAATATTTTAGTCAAAACTAGTTAAAACATATATTCTTTCGCAATTTTTTAGGCTCTTTCATTAAAGTTCCTCTATGCAAACTTCTTGTTTGGAAGAAATAATTGTAATTTTGTCAAAAAAATATTGAAATTGAGTGTGCATATCGGATTTAATTCGTAATATTGCACCCCGTTTTAAGCGGTAGAACAAGAAATTAAGCAACATGGATTTTATACAAGAACTTCAAAAAGAACTAGTTGAGATTAACAATCTTCCTGCATTTTCAAGCGGAGATACAATCACAGTTTCATACAAAATTAAAGAGGGTAACAAAGAGCGTACTCAGCAATACCAAGGTGTTGTTTTGCAACGTAAAGGTTCTGGAACAAGCGAAACATTTACAGTTCGTAAAATGTCTGGAAACGTTGGTGTAGAGCGTATCTTCCCAGTAAATTCTCCTTTCATTGAAGGAATCGTTGTAAACAAGAAGGGTTACGTACGTCGTGCACGTATTTTCTACTTCAGAGAGAGAACTGGAAAATCTGCTCGTATTAGAGAGAAAAGAGCTTTCGTTAAGGCATAAAAAAACGAAACTAATTTATATTGAAGCCTCGACAGAAAATGTCGGGGCTTTTTTTATATTTAACAATGGCCAAGCGTAGAAAGAAAAAAAGCACACGTCGAATTACGACTTTCCTATTCGTTCTGTTTTTCGGAATGAGTGCCTTTTTTATTTATCTGCATTACTTCAATAATAAAGTTAAACCTGTTGTAATTTCAGAATTACCGGGTTTACCAGAAGGATTCGTCTGTTACGGAATTGATATCTCACACCATCAGGGAAAAGTTGATTGGGATGCTTTTTTTAACAACAGTGATTCAACCATTCGTTTTATTTACTGTAAAGTCACTGAAGGAGAATCCTTGAAAGATCGAGAGTGGAAAAACAACCACGCACGTTTATCCCAAGAAAAAATTCCGCATGGTGGATATCATTTTTTTAGACCTTCAGTATCTGCCGTAGCTCAAGCAAACCATTTTCTGCGTGAATATGATTATTCAAAAACCAGTTTACCTCCGGTTCTTGATGTAGAAGTTGATGCGCAATCTGACGCTATTCTTATAGAAAACATGAAAGTTTGGTTAAATCTAGTCGAAAGAGCTACTGGAAAAAGACCTGTTATTTACACATCTTATAGTTTCTATTCGAAAAAATTCAAGGAACATTTCTCAAACTACAAATTCTGGGTAGCTAATTATAGCGACCATGCCCACCGATTCAGGGATGAACGTATTATTCATTGGCAATTCAGCGAAACAGGAACAATTCCTGGAATAAAAGGCTTTGTGGACTTAAATTATTCGAAAATCAATTTCTAGTTTCTTTTCGCCAAAGGCTTAAATGGAATAGACCATTTGTTTTTAATTGCCAAAAGTCGAATCGATATAACAACAGTAATTGAAATCATTAAATTAAACTCTATAAATAACCCAAAGTAATTTAAACTTGAATAAACGATTGCTCCCGATAAACAGGCAAAAGCATAAATTTCTTTTCTGAATATCAACGGAACCTGATTTGACAAAACATCGCGTATTACTCCACCAAAAACAGCCGTGACAACACCCATCATTATTGCAACAACTGGCGATAATCCAACTTCAATCGCTTTATCCAATCCCAATACAGTAAACAAACCAATTCCGATTGTATCGAACAAAAGGAACGTTTTTTTAAGCTTTACCAATGTATTCATGAAGAAATACGCCAAAGGAATTGTGAGTAAAATGAGATAAATATGAACATCACTATTCATCCAACTTACAGGTGTTGATCCAATTAGAATATCACGTAAGGTTCCACCTCCTAACGATGTTACGAAAGCAAGAATGATTACGCCAAACAAATCAAATTTACGTTCTACCGCCGCTAATACACCGGAAACTGCGAATGCAAAAGTCCCACAAATATCGACTAAAAAAATTGCATCCATTGTTTACATTCCCTCGATAACGAAATCTGTTCGTCTATTTTTCGCTCTGTTACTGTCAGATGTGTTTTCTACTTTCGGCATTGTTTCACCGTAACCTTTAGCGGATAAACGGTCTTTATTCACACCAAGACTTACTAAAAAGGCTTGCACAACTTGCGCTCGATCTTCAGAAAGCTTCAAATTCTGTGCGTCATCTCCAACATCATCAGTATGTCCTTGAATTCCTACAGATATTGTTGGATTCTCCATTAAGAATCGCGCAAAACCTTTTAAAATAAATTTAGACTTTGAATTTAACACTGCTGAATTCGTGGTATACAGAATATCGTTAATCGTATATGCCTCACCAACTTTAATTTCTTTGATATTCAAATCATTTTCTCGAATTGCCAAGTCAGGTTTCGCGGCTTGTGCCTTGATTGTTTCCTTTGCAATTACCTTAGAATCAAAAGCGTACCCTTCTTTCTTCACGGTTACCATTACGTCTTGTTCTTTTTTCGTTTTGATAATCGCTGCGTATTTCCCGTCATCACCGTTTACCTTCACCTCTGTAACTTCATCAGAATCTTCATAGGTAATTTCAATCTTTGCATCTTTAACAGGTTGACCGTCATCTGACTTCAACTCTCCTTTTAAAATAGCAACTGCTTGAGGTCGAGCTTCTTCATACAATTCGAACGAATAAATATTCCATTTCCCTCCAACTCGTGATGAATAATATGCCAATTTCCCGTCCAATGCTACAAACAATCCCAATTCATCGTCCTCCGTGTTAATTGGATATCCAATGTTTTTAGGTTCTCCCCATTTTCCATTTTCACGTCTCATGTAAAAAATATCTAACCCACCAACTCCTGGGCGTTCTTTGGTACTACCCGATACAAAGTACAATGTTTCAGAATCCTGATGTAAAAAAGGACTTTTATCTTTTCCTGGAGTATTGATTTCATTGAACGGTCGTGCAGTGCCCCAAACTCCATTTTTATCGCGTTCGACTATGTAAATATCATTGTCTTGCGATGTTGGTCGATTCACTGTATAAAACAATGTATTTCCATCTGCCGATAAAGAAGGCTGAGCTTCCCATCCATTGGGCGTATTAATGTTCGGCCCCATGTTTTTCAATGGCGTCCAAGAAAAATCATTACCTCCTGCACCTGAACGCTCATAGGTTGCACTATACAAATCGCAATTCATGTACGACTGACCAGCAACCTCTTCCCTTTTACAAGCACAAATAATTATTTCTTTATTATCCACTGACAAAGTAGCTGCACCGTAACTCTGGAACGAACCATCGTTAAAAGGATGTTTAAAAGGCGCTCCACCGTCAAAATCTGTGACCATATTGGGTCGTTTCGAAAACGTAAATTCCTCCACTACGTTCGATTGAATATCACCTAAATTCTTTCTATCCAATTTACGCGTGTAAAAAATCAACTCATTGTCCGGAGAAATCATCGGAAAGTATTCGTCTTTATCAGTACTTACATTTCGTACTATTTTCGGAGCAAATGGAACTTCCTTAGATTTAACAGCAATATCTCGCTCTAAATCTGCCAACACTTCATTTACGTCGTTTAATTTTTTCGAGTAATCTTCTGGATATCGATCTGTATTTGGATTTTTAAACGCTTTAAACTCTTTGAACCACTTGATTGCAGTTGGCATGTCTTTTTGCGTATAATTTATTACTCCTAGATAATAAGAACAATTTGCATGGTAATTTGAACATTTATCCAATGCTATGGTAAACATTTCTTCTGCCTTTTGAAAACTTTTATCCCCCATCGATGGATTTGGATACGTTTCGTAATAATTTAAACCACTTTGATAAGCATACATTCCATATTCGTAATACACAGTAGCATTGCTTTCATCCGCTTCGATGGCTTCATTAAAACTCAAAACAGCAGTACGTGCATCTTTAGCATTTACTGCAGTTTCAATCATTTTCATAATTTTTTTGGATGGATCGACACAAGCTTCAGACTCTTCTTGAGCAAAAGTTATAAAGCTAAATGGAATTAGAAATAGGGATACGTAGATTTTTTTCATCAGTAACATTACTTATTTTTCGATGTGGAGAACTTCAAATTTCATACCTAAAAAGGTATACCGTAAAATTGAAAAAAAGTTACACAAAAAAATCCCGTGAATTAAAGTGAATTCACGGGATTTACAATTTTAAACGATTAGTGTTTTATTCACTCAACGTTACTTTAACCATTACGTCTTCTTTTTTCTTTTTGTAGAATTCAACAGCAAATTCATTCTCGCTCAATTCAACGATTCTTCCCGTGTTAAATTGATACAAACGCATATCATTTACGTCTGCTGTATTAAAAATTGAAATTTTAGTTAATTCACCTGTTGCGTCATCCACCTTAAATCCAGTTAAATAACCGCCTCTTCCATCACTGTGACCTGCAGGGAAATCATTAATTCCAATTTCCATGTTCTTCACATTGTCCAAGAACAATACATACTGGCTGTCTTTTCCACTCATTAAAAAGTAGCTCATTCCACCTCTTCCAGCTCCGCCAGTTTGACGTTTAGGTAATTTTTTCATCCAAGCTAACTTCCCGTTTCCATCAACACGTGTCATTAACACTTCATCGTAGTGATATGTATAAGTTGTTTGTCCTGTTTTAGCATTATAATGCGTTACTACGTAGTATTTTTCACCAATAATAGTCAAGCTTCCGTCTGATGAAAAAACAATTTCTCGTAAAACCATATTAGGCATACTTACATCTCTTTTTTCATCTCTTTTTTCCATTTTTACCTGAGCTCTTTCAGACATATACATTGACATTACTTCAACAGGTACTTCATACGAAACTTCTTCTGAAACAGAACCATTCTCATCTAATTTGAACATGAAAACACCATCCGTTCCAGCACGGTAATCTTTACCAAAATAACCAGCAATAACTATCTCGTCATTCTTTCCTTCAAAGAACCCTAAATCGATAATAAATTTATCTTTCAAATTAATTTTTGATGTAGAGATCTCTCTATTTCCTCCATCAATTCTGATTAATTCCAAGTCATAATTTGCATTCCCTTCTTTATCTACACGACGAGTAGTTTCGTCTTTGTACACTTCGGCAAGTATATATCCGTTTCCTTTTTTGTCAACAGTATAACCAATGTTGTTCATTTTCTTTTCAGTATATGGCATTGTAACGTCGTCGCTCCACAATTCTTCCATATTTCCGTCATAAACGTGCATTCCGATGATATCTTTATTCAATGCATCACGTTTTTCTTCAGGTACTCTTCTGTATTGAACAATTAATTTTGACTCATCAAATGTGGTGTAGAAATCAAATTTATCAGTCACTTTGTAACCGAAACCAAAACTATTTCCGATTGAAGTAAAGGCTCCGCTCACCTTCCCTTTTACTTGGAATAGCATTTTTCCTAAATCCTTGAAATTGGCATTGTCGAAGTCAATTTCACGCACAAACAATTGTTCTGTTACATTTGGTCTGTCGTAAATTGAATAGAACATAAAAAAACGACCGTTGAATTCTTTAAACCCTTCCAATAAAAATCCATCAGGAATGATTTCATCTTTTTGTCTCTTTGATTCATTTAGTTTGTTACCTGAAAACTTTTGAAAAACGTATCCTCCGCGCACAATTTTAATGGCTAAAACCTCTCCATCCTTACTGAAATAGATTTTTTGACCATCTACCACTTGGTAAGGATCACTAATTGTAAAATCAAACTCATCTGATTTTTTGACTTGTGCATTCGCCACACTCAGTACGAAAATGCTTAAAAATAGTAGGCTAATTCTTTTCATTTATTTTTGTTTTTAGAAGCGCTAAAATACGGATTAATCCGTTGTTATCATTCTATTTTTGTTTAAGTCAGACGAATTAATAAATAGTTAACTCAATTGCAATTACTTAAATGAAATTGCCGTTCTAAATAATTGTCAATTTATACATGCAATTAAAAAAGGCGCCACGAACCGTGACGCCTTCATCTTTTATAAACTAATTTACAACTAATTCACTTCCTGCGGATTCTTCACTTTTACATTCGTCAAAGCAATCTCTAGAACTTCATCCATTTTTGTTACATAATGGAACGTCAGCCCCTTCAAGTAGTCTGCTTTAATTTCAGCAATGTCCTTTCTATTCTTTTCGCACAAAATTATTTCTTTAATTTTAGCACGTTTAGCAGCCAAGATTTTCTCTTTGATTCCACCAACCGGCAACACATCACCACGTAAAGTGATTTCACCAGTCATTGCAAGGTTTTTCTTCACTTTACGTTGCGTGAACACCGATGCCAATGAAGTCAACATTGTGATTCCAGCACTTGGTCCATCTTTTGGCGTTGCTCCTTCTGGAACGTGAACGTGAATATTGTTGGTATCAAAAACACCTTGCTCCAAGCCTATTAACTTGCTATGTGCTTTCAAATACTCCAAGGCAATCACAGCCGATTCTTTCATTACGTCTCCTAAATTACCTGTCAACGTAAGTTTTCCTTTACCTTGTGTTATTGATGATTCTATAAATAAAATGTCCCCACCAACACTTGTCCATGCTAAACCTGTTACAACTCCAGCAACATCGTTGTTATCGTATTTTGTACGACCGCGACCTGCTCCAAGAATCGTGAATAAATCATCTAAAGTAACTTTTGGAGTGAATTCTTGTTCCATTGCGATTTGTCTGGCTCTATTTCGAACGACCTTCGCAATCATCTTGTCCAATCCACGCACACCGGACTCATTGGTATATTCTTCAACCAATTTCTCCAACACTTTTTTATCAATCGTAATGTCTTTGGCTGTAATACCGTGCTCTTTGATTTGCTTTGGCATCAAGTGACGTTTTGCAATTTCAATTTTCTCTTCAATTGTATAGCCATTGACTTCGATGATTTCCATACGATCTCTTAAAGGACCTTGAATCGAAGCCAAGTTGTTTGCTGTTGCAATAAACATCACACGTGATAAATCGTATTCTGTCTCAATGTAATTGTCGTAGAAGCTTTGATTTTGCTCTGGATCTAATACTTCCAACAACGCAGACGATGGATCACCGTGATTACTTCTTCCCAGCTTATCGATTTCATCCAAAACAAATACGGGATTGCTTATCTCGGCTTTTTTAATGTTTTGAATGATTCTACCCGGCATTGCACCGATGTATGTTTTTCTATGTCCACGTATTTCCGATTCATCGTGCAATCCACCAAGCGACATGCGAATATACTTACGCCCAAGAGCTTCTGCAATTGACTTTCCAAGTGAGGTTTTCCCTACTCCTGGAGGTCCATAGAAACACAAAATTGGCGATTTCATGTTGCCTTTTAGTTTTAAAACAGCCAAGTACTCTAAAATTCGCTCCTTTACCTTCTCTAATCCGTAATGATCACGTTCTAAAATTTTAGCAGCTCGATTCAGGTCTAACTGATCTTTTGAATATTCATCCCAAGGTAAATCCAACATTAAATCCAAATAGTTCATTTGCACTGTATACTCAGCACCTTGAGGATTCATTCGACTTAACTTGTCTAATTCTTTATAGAACAATTTTTCAACGACATCGTTCCATTTCTTTGCAGTTGCGCGTTCGCGCATATCCATAACATCTTGTTCTTGAGGATTGTCCCCCAACTCGTCTTGGATTGTACGCATTTGTTGGTGAAGGAAATATTCTCGTTGTTGTTTGTCGATATCTTTTCGAACCTTCGTTTGAATTTCGTTTCGCATTTCGAGCACTTGCACTTCAAGTGTTAAATGCTCTAAAACCATTTGAACTCTTTTTTTGATATCCAATTCGTTCAACATTTCCTGTTTTTTGGATACATCAGCATTCATATTCGATGAAATAAAATTCACCAAAAACGTTGGACTATCGATGTTTCCAATAGCAAACGAAGCTTCTGAAGGAATATTTGGGCTTTCTTGAATGATTTGTAATGCCAAGTCTTTAATCGTCTTGAACATTACTTTCATTTCCTTGTCTTTTGCCTCGACTTTTGTCTCACTCAACATCTTCACTTTTGCCTTCATATAAGGTTCAGTTTCTGTTGGTTGAAGAACTTCAAATCTTCGTTTACCTTGAATAATGACAGTAGAGCTACCGTCGGGCATTTTTAGAAGTTTCAAAATCTGCGCAACTGTCCCAATCTTATGCAAATCAACAAATTCAGGAGCTTCAATTTCTTGGTTCTTTTGCGAAACAACACCAATGATTTTATTTCCTTTATTCGCGTCTTGTATCAATTTAATGGATTTATCACGTCCTACTGTGATTGGAATTACAACTCCTGGAAAAAGAACATTGTTTCGCAAGGGTAAAATTGCTAATTCCTCAGGATACTCCTGATTATTCATGTTCTCTTCTTCCTCTGCTGTAATAAGTGGAATGAACTCTGCTTCTGGTTCTACTCCGTTGGACATTGCTATAAATCTATCGTCAAAAAAATCACTCATATACTTTATTTTCTTCCGTCAAAGTGTCAGATAAATACACTGCGTATTTATCAAAACGACTAAATTCTACGGTAACTGCTATTTGGCAAAGGTTATGCCACTCGTAATAAGACTGCAATTTTGTCTTACTTATTGCCTTCGGTGCTACTTTGAAGTGTCAGCTATGTGTTTTAAAACAGCTATTTCCTCGGGTGACAATTGCAAACCACGACGTTCCATCATATTGTTGGCACTTTCAATTGCTTTTTCAAAATTGTACTTCTCACCTGAAGTTCCCCATTGAAAGGAAGGAATATACTTATCTGGAAACTCAGCTCCGAACAAATTGGAAAATACACCAACTACTGTGGCAGTATTAAACATTGTATTAATTCCTGATTTGGCATGATCTCCCATTACCAATCCCATGAATTGCAAATCGGTTTGTTCTTGCTTTTTCGTGCGGAATGAATATGTTTTGATCAATCCGTAATTGTTTTTCAAGTTAGATGTATTTGTGTCAGCTCCAAGATTGCACCATTCTCCAATCACAGAGTTTCCTAAAAAACCATCATGGCCTTTATTCGAATACGCTTGAAAAACAACATTATTTACTTCTCCGCCTACTTTACAATGTGGACCGAGTGTTGTCGCACCGTATACTTTCGTGCCTAGCTTCAATGCACTTTCTTCGCACATAGCCAATCCTCCACGAACAATAGAACCTTCCATTATCTCTGCATTTTTACCAATGTAAATTGGACCATTCGTAGTGTTCAAAATTGACGCTTCAACCTTTGCTCCCTCCTCCAAAAATATCTGCTGGTGATCTCCGATAATTGTGTTTGTTGGTGATAACTGAACAGAAGTCCTCCCTTTCGTTATTAACTCAAAGTCCGCTTTTAGGACAAGATCATTCTTTTGAAAAATCTCCCATCGCTGATTGATAAACACCGGTCGTTCACCTTTATAGTCAATAATAATATCACCTGTCCCACTCTTCGCAAGCCAATTCCCATCAATTACCAACTCTTCGTTTCCTTTTAACCGAGTAATCGCAGCGACAACTTCGGCGTTTGGAATCATGCATGCATTGACATTAATTGCATTTGACACAGATGGAAAACGCACCGCCAAATAATCTTCAGTTTCAAAAGAAATGTTGGCATCTTTAACCATTAGCTTCCATCTCTCTGCATTCGTTAAAATTCCAATACGCAGATCACCAACTGGTCGTGTTAAAGTTAATGGCGCAAATTCTAAATGTTTGTTATTATCGTGGAGTTGGATATTCATATTTAAACTGTTTGTTTCTTAGAGAAGAAAAATATTCCAATAAAAGTAATGAATGCATTTAGAATTATTATTTCAAATCCAAATTTATACGCTCCAAAAATCCCATTTCCTCCTGGTACAATTCCTGGTGCTCCTGCTGAAAAATACCATGCGAAAAAAGTCAAAGCAATGGATCCTGCACATAAAAAGGGAATTAATTTATCTTTCACTTCTCGTTTCGTTAAAATTCCAAAGAAAAACATTCCAATCAACGGTCCATACGTAAATCCAGCGAACTTCATTAGCAAACCAATCGCTGATTCATTTGTTGTATAATTCAATAAAATGACCGTTAATATGGTCACAATTGACATTCCAATATGCACTTTTTTGCGCGTTTTTTCAGGATTGCTTTTCGATTTTGAAAACTCATCCATTAATTCGTCTTTCTTGTCATTCACACCAAGGAAATCAACCGAAAAAGAGGTTGTCAACGAAGTTAAAGCTGAATCTGCGCTTGAATACGCCGCAGCAATTAATCCCAACAAAAACAGTATTCCAATCAACGGTCCAACTCCATCACTCAAAGCAATGGATGAAAACAATAAATCTGAATTGGCATACGTAATTTCAGGGTGTAAATCGGCATACATATACAGCAACGCTCCCAAAAACAGAAAAACAAAATTTACTGCTGTTAAAAGAAAAGCCATGGAAATCATGTTCTTTTGAGCGTCTTTTATATTCTTACAGGTTAGGTTTTTCTGCATCATATCTTGATCTAATCCAGTCATACCAATAGTAATAAACATTCCTCCAAAAAAGTGTTTTAAGAAATGATTGCTTCCCATAAAGTCATCGAAAAAGAAGATTTTCGAGTAGTTGCTGCTATTCACTGTAGAAATAATTGAGGCATTCTCCGGTAGATTAAGAGCATCACTAATGAACCAAACGGTAAGAATTACGGAGGCTAGCATGAAAGTTGTTTGAAGTGTATCTGTCCAAACAATTGTTTTGATTCCACCTCTGCTTGTATAAATCCAAATTAACAGTACCGATATCACAACCGTAAATTCGAAGCGAATTCCCCATTCGTTAAACAAAATAGATTGTAGAACATTCGCAACGAGCAATAGGCGGACAGAAGATCCTAGCAATCGAGAAACGAGAAAGAATGAAGCTCCAGTTTTATACGTCCACAAACCAAATCGTTCTTTTAAATACTCATAAATAGATGTGAGATTCATTTTGTAATACAAAGGCAACAATATATAGGCGACAATGAAATAGCCAAATAAATAACCAAAAACCGCTTGCATATAGCTGAATTGATTGGTTTCGCTTCCCACCCATCCAGGAATTGAAATAAATGTCACACCACTTAAAGAAGCTCCAATCATTCCGTATGAAACGACATACCAAGGTGATTTCCTTTCTCCAAGAAAAAAGGATGAATTATCTGCTTTCTTTGAAGTTAAAAATGAAATTCCTACCAAAACTGCAAAGTATGCGATAAGGACGATTACAATTAATGTTGTTGACATTGAACGGTTTTTGAAAGTAAATGTACAAAATGGCATTCGTTTTGAGGCGAGAGAAATGATTAGCTTTCAACAACTCAACTTTAACAAGTAAAATCAAAAGATATGACCAAACTCATTACTACCTTAATAATCATTGTTCTAATGACCGCTTCATGTAACTCTCAAAGCAGCAATGGAGAAGCAATTGAAAATGGAACAAACTCAAGTCAAACACCTATTTTAACTATCGAAGGAACCACAATTGCAACTCGTTTTAACGTCCCGAGCGGATTTGAGCGCACCGCAGAATCGGAAAATAGTTTTCAGTCGTATTTACGTAATTTGACTTTAAAACCAGATGGTTCGGATGTTTTGTATTACGACGGAAGAGTAAAGTCTAATCGCGTTTTTGCAGCAGTGGTAGATTTAGAAATAGGAAAACGAGATTTGCACCAATGCGCAGATGCTGTGATGCGATTACGCGGAGAATACTTATGGAACACCAAACAATACGACAAGATTCACTTCAATTTCACAAACGGGTTTAGAGTCGATTATTCCAAATGGATGCAAGGTCAACGTGTTGGAATTGATGGAAATAGAACGTACTGGAAATCGGGAGGAACAGCATCAAATACGTATGCGTCATTTTGGAAATACATGGAATTGATTTTCACTTATGCGGGAACATTGTCTTTGGATAAGGAATTGAAAACAACCTCTCTTGAAAATATGAAAATTGGCGATGTTTTCATCAAAGGAGGATCGCCTGGACATGCAGTAATCATTGTTGACATGGCCATCAATAAAGAAACAGGTGAAAAACTATTCATGCTTGCTCAAAGCTACATGCCTGCTCAAGAAATCCAGGTATTGCACAACTTTAACCAAAAAGAAATAAGTCCTTGGTATTCAAGTAAAAACTTAAGTAATTTAAACACCCCTGAATGGAATTTTTCATTGGATCAGCTGAAGTCGTTTTAGTTAAATATAGTTAAGTACTTACCATGGTATTTACTTAACTATTACTTTTGGCGTTAATGAAAAATAATTCCAGTGCATTTGGCGATCAACCTCTTGGTAATTTATTGAGAAAGCAAGCTATTCCCGCTTCAATTGGGATTTTGGTCATGTCCATTTATGGAATTGTTGATACAATTTTTGTTGGGAAATGGGTTAGCACAATCGCGATTGGAGCAATTACAGTTGTCCTCCCTATTCAATATTTAATTTCGAGTATTGGTATGTCCATTGGAATTGGCGGATCGTCTGTAATTTCTCGTTCACTTGGAGAAGGAAACCAGGAAAAAGCGAATAAAACATTCGCTAATCAAATCTCTTTAGTTGTAGGGTTTTCAATTCTCTTTTTAATATTTGGACTTATATTTTCAGAAGAAATATTGCGCTTCTTTGGAGCAAAGGGCGGAATATTACCACCTGCCCTCGCCTATTTCAATATTATACTGATTGGTCTTCCATTTCTATCATGGGCAATGATGACGAACAATGTCATTCGCGCCGAAGGTCACCCTAAAACAGCAATGATCGCAATGATGGTTCCTGCCTTATTTAATCTTGTGCTCGATCCTATTTTTATACTCGTATTGGACTGGGGAATTGAAGGTGCAGCTTGGGCAACAACAATTTCATTTGTTGCATGTGCTATGTACACCTCGTACTTTTTTCTTTCTGGAAAAACGCAATTGAGTATCAAGAACCACAACTTATTCTCTATAGATCGGAAGATTGTATCTGAAATTTCAGGAATTGGTTCGGTAACACTGGCACGACAAGGAGCAATTAGTGTTCTCTCGATCGTTTTGAACAATAGCTTAATCGTATTTGGAGGTGAAATCGCCTTGTCCGCATTTGGAATTATTGCCCGTGTAATGATGTTTGCCAACTTTCCAGTGTTTGGAATTACACAAGGATTCTTACCGATTGCTGGTTACAACTATGGAGCAAAAAATTATCCACGGGTAAAGGAATTGGTGACCATGTCCGTGAAATACGCGACTTACATTGCCATTGCAATTTTTATCCTCATACTTTCATTTGCGCAAGAAATTGTGGAATTGTTTACCAACGACGTTGAACTCATTAAAATGACTGTTCCCGCACTTCGCTTGGTGTTTGCTGCAACGCCATTGATTGCCATCAATTTAATTGTTAGTGGTTATTATCAAGCGATAGGAAAGCCTTTGCCAGCGATGTTGTTGGCGCTTTCAAAACAAGTATTCACACTAATTCCATTGCTGTTGATACTATCCTACTTTTTTGGATTGGACGGAATTTGGTACTCATTTGGAATTGCTGATTTCCTAACAGCGATCATCAGTTTTATTTTCTTTAGAAGTGCGCTCAAAAACTTGAAGTTGAAGAATTAATCAGGTTTCTTGTATTTCCTGATAATTAAGCGCGTTCCACGATCGTAATTAAAATAGCGCCACATCCAATTGGTAAATACAATTAAACGACTCCTAAAATCGACCAACAACATAAGGTGAACAAACATCCATGTTATCCAACCAAAAAAACCACCAAATTGAAGAAATGGCAAATCTACAACAGCTTTATTGCGACCTACAGTCGCCATTGAGCCCTTATCTTTATATACAAATGGGCGCATTTTCTTTTTTCTAGCAATTCGATTAAAATTATGCGCCAATTGAGCACCTTGCTGAGAAGCTACAGATGCCAACATAGGATTTCCCTTCGGGTATTTTTCTGATTCAATTTGCGCGATATCTCCAATTGCGTAGACATCTTCGACGTTTTTTATACAATTGAATTCATCGACTAAAATTCGTTTCCCTCTTGTTTTCTCAATATTTATTGCTTCAGGAGAACACCCTTCAATTCCCGCAGCCCAAATCACCGTGCTCGATTCAAAATTGCGCTTATCTGTAACAACAGTCGCTCCATTGAAATCCTTAACATGCGTATTCAGCCAGATATTTATTCCTGCTTTTTTAAGGTATTTTTCAGATTTCATAGAAGCCTTCTTGCTCATTGAAGCTAACACGCGATCATTTGCTTCTACAATATGAATTTGCATTCTTCGAATATCTAAATCTGGATAATCTGCTGGTAAAATGAAACGTCTTAATTCTGACAACGCTCCGGCGAGTTCAATCCCAGTTGGACCCGCTCCTACAATTACAAAGTTCATTAGACGTTCGCGTTCTTTGATGTCATCTGTATTTATGGCTTCCTCGAAATTTTGAATAATTAAACTCCGCAGATTCAACGCTTCAACAACGCTTTTCATGGGCATGGAATACTTTTCAATATTCTCCATTCCAAAATAATTCGATGTTGCTCCAGTGGCGATTACCAAAAAATCGTACGGAATTTCTCCGATTGAAGTGTGAATTGTTTTTTGTTCAGTATCTATTTTTTGCGTCTCGGCAATGCGAAAGAAGAAATTCTTTTTTCCTTTCACAATTTTGCGAATCGGATAGACAATAGAATCTGGCTCTAGTCCACTACTCGCTACTTGATACAACAAAGGCTGAAAAGTGTGATAATTGTTCTTATCGATCAAAACAATTTGATACTTTGAACTGTCAATTTTATTTGAAAATTTGAGACCTGCAAAACCACTACCGATGACAACGATTCGTGGAAGGTCAACTTCTGGAATGTTCATGCTCCAAAAAAAATACTTCACATTACGTGAAAATGAATAACCTAACGAGTGGATTAAAATTAAGATTTTTCGTCGATTAACTGTTTAAAAACACCATAAATTTCCATAGATTTTTCTATAAAAATCCAAGTCCAACTGGATTGTTGAGCATCCAACCCGTTAAACTTAATCTTTCGTTGAAAGTCAAGGCCACTTCGTGTTCTAATCCTGCACTTTTGAAAAGAATTAAGCGCGATTTAATTGGTGAAACTTTTACAGCATCATTTTCCTTATAAATAATCAACTCTCCCTCATGTTCTGGCTTCCAATCGGGATTTAAATACAACACAAAGGATAATATCCGATTGTTTCGTTCTTTGAATTGATCTATGTGCTTTTTGTAAAATGATCCTTTCGGGTAATAAGCTAGGTGACATTCGAGATCTGAAATACTTAAGAAGCAAAAACGCTTAATCTTAACAACTAACTCATTCATTTGATTGAAAAAAGGTTGTAGTGCATTGTCTTTCGATTCATCCAACCAATACACATAATCTCCTCTAATTTGCTTATCAACAGTGTATCCACCTAATGCGCCTATCCCCGCTTTAGCTAAATCATTTTCATTTAAGCGTTTTTCGAAATAGGTAGAAATCATTCCAAATAATTCTTCGGAAATAAAATCATCAATAATGACATAGTCATTCTCAGCCAACTGATCTAACCAGCTGATATACGTTTCATCCGAATAAAAATTCATAGTATAAAAAAGGTGGGTGAAGCTAGTCATTAAAACGACTGGTGAGCAGTTTTACAATCGTTTTATTAATTGAGATTTGTATTTTTAACCAACAAAATTTGTTAAACCCTGTCTTGCTATGAAAATCACTGCTCTTATTTTTCTTTTATTATTGGTCCTTTCTAGTTGTAAATCGGTGAAAATGATTAAACTAATGTCGAAAGGAGAAATTGAGCAACAACAGTTTATTTCCGAAATTCCTTTCGATGATAAAATGGGTCTAATCATTTTAAAAGTGACGATTAGTGGTGAGGAATACGATTTTCTCTATGATACAGGCGCACCAAATGTTATTTCGAAGGAACTTGCAGCCAAATTAAACATCAAACCGTACGTTAGCAACAAAACATCGGACTCCCAGGGGAACAAGGAAGATTTGGAATACCTATTACTACCAAAAATAACAATCGGTTGTGTGGATTTTTTGAATACGGGCGCAGCAGTAGCAGACTTGAAGCGATCTAGCGTTATAGCTTGTCTTGATGTGGATGGCATTATAGGCGCTAACCTGATGCGAAAAGCAATATGGCAAATAGATTATGAAAACAAGCTTCTACGCGTATCCAACACCATGAGCTCCTTTAAAATTGAAGATGGTGAACGAATTCCTTTTACAGAAAAATTTACAGGAACGCCCATATCAGACATTAACGTGAATGGAGCGATTGAAAAGAATGTTACCATTGATACAGGCTCCAATGGAGGATTTAGTTTATCTGTAAAAACATATCGCGAAGCAAAAGATTCTCTTGCGCCTGTGGTAATTGGAGTTGGAACAACAACATCTGGAATTTACGGCGTTGGTGAAGTTGACACGAATTACTACACCACATTTCCTCTGATTTCAATAGGCAATGTAGAATTGAAAAATCAAATGGTAGACTTTAACAAAGGGAATTCTTTAACGCTTGGCAATACCTTCTTCGAAAACTACCTCGTTACCTACAACTGGCCTGAAAAGGAAATACTATTGACAAATAAAAAAGAACACGACAATTCATCTTTCAATTCATTTGGATTCAATTATTTCATGAACGATGACAAATTGTTCGTAAGCTTTCTCATTGAAGGCTCTGAAGCTGATCAAAAAGGAATTAAACGCGGCGATCAAATCATTGCGCTAAATGGCGTTGATTACTCGGAAATGACACAAGATAAATGGTGCGAAATTCTGCATAATACCGAGTTGAGAAAAGGAGAACAAATTGACGTTACACTAATGCGAAACGACGAAACGACTTCGTATCAATTCCAAAAAAAGAATCAATTTGAGCGGTAAGTGTCTAGTCGACTAACATCCTATAACCGCTAGAATGCACATTGTCAATTTGAATGCGAGAATCCTCTTTTAAATACTTCCTTAGCTTGGTAATATACACATCCATGCTTCGAGTGGTGAAGTAATTGTCCTCTCCCCAAATTTCAATCAAGGCTTTTTCTCTAGGCAAAACATCGTTCATGTGTTCGCAAAGTAAATTAAACAGCGCGCCTTCTTTAGGCGATAAACGTCTCTCGACTGATTTGGTGGATAAAACACGTGTTTTTACAGCAAATGTGTACGCTCCAATAACATAATGATCTGAATTCGATTTACTTTCTTTTATTGCTGTACGATTGAAAATCACATCCAATTTCAATAACAAGACCTCAATATCAAAGGGTTTATTCAAATAGTCATCTGCACCAATTTTGTAGCCACGAATCATATCTTCCTTCATTGATTTCGCAGTTAAAAAAACGATTGGAGTTTCCTTTCTTTTTGATTTAATTTTCTCTGCTAGTGAAAACCCATCCATGTTCGGCATCATGACATCTAGAATACATAAATCGTAGTGTGACTTCATAAATGCAGAATAACCCAAGGAGCCATCCTTCATCCAATCAACGGAATAATTCGATAAACGCAGGTAATTTTGCAGCAGCGAACCGAAATTCTCCTCATCCTCAACAAGTAAAATACGTTTTGTCATTCCTTTGGTAGTTTAATGCTAATTGTTGTACCTTGATTCAATTTACTTTCAATTGTTACAACTCCCTCGTGTGCTTCAACTATTTTTTTGACATAGCTCAATCCTAATCCAAATCCTTTCGTTGCATGAATATTGCCTTTTTCTGCTCTGTAGAATTTATCAAAAGCCAATTTTTTGGTTGTACCGTCCATTCCAATTCCGTTGTCGGAAATTAAAATTTCGACGTTCTTGGCGTTATTCTTTAATTCAATTTTAATTTTCGGGACTTGTTCACTTTTATACTTAATACCGTTATCTATCACATTATTCAACACGTTCAGTAAATGATACGAATCACCTCGAAGTTTAATCAAAGTTGTAGGTTCAGTAAATTCAATAGTTCCGCCCACTTCATTTAGTGAAAGTTGACTGTTTTCGATACTTTGCTTGATTAGCTCAGAAATAGTAATCTCTTCCTTTACCAACTCCACCTCTCCTTTATCCAAAGCCGCAATTTCCAGAACACGTTCAATATGCGTATTCATCCGTTTCTTTTCATTTTCAATTATCGTTGCAAAGCGCTCAACTTCTTGCGCATTTCCTATCACAGAGGGATGTTTGATAGAAGACGAAGCAAGCGAAATGGTAGCCAAGGGCGTTTTCAACTCATGCGTCATGTTGTTGATGAAATCATTTTTAATGCGACTGATTTTCTTTTGCTTGTAGATAAAGTACAACGCATAACCAAACGAAATCAGAATTAAAATGGTGAAAATACCCGAAGAAAAAGCCATCAAACGAACGTTTTTCCACACATAGCTTCCTTCTTTTTCAAATTGAATTCTCAATTTATATTTCCCGTCGTTTATTCTATCGTTAGGGAAAAGTACTTTTGAATACTCCTTTGCATCGCCTTTACTGTTAAATGATTTTGATTTGAACTCTTTCTCGATTTGTTGCTTATCGTTGTTATACACTGCGTAAGAAAATTCACTTTCTATCCCTTCTTCCTTCAATGCTTTCTTCAATTTATTGTTCAGTGTATCTGGTGAAATTCGATCGGACAACTCACCTGACAATGACTTTTCAAATGAAAAATGTTCTACAATAGAACTTACGTTTTTCAACTTAGAAGTATCAATTGAACCACTCTTCATTTCAATGGCAACTGTATCATCGCTTCTCACTTCCATCTTTTTTATCCAAGACGATGACCGAACGGTTTTTACCTTCCCTTCTTGTTCTCCAACTTCGGAATCTACATAATCGAACTTAACTTCAATGTGTTTCTTGCTATTCGCATCGTTTTCGGATACTACCTGAACCTCATGATTTGTCTCGTCTCCAAAAAATCGAACTTCGTTTATAAGAGAATCCAATCCACCGAATTTCTCATCAATAAAGAACACAGCCTCATCATCACCAATAGAAGAATTTACGCGATTTAAGGCATCGTTCACATGACTTTTGAAATTGGCCGTCTGTTGTTCTACTGCATCAGAAATCCAAAGTACCTGAATGGCTATTATTCCAACGAGTGAAATAACCATCAACACCATTAAACCATAAATCAAGCGATTTTTCATCCTTTCTCTTTTGAACAATCAAATTTAATCCGCTTTTCCAGCATAAAAAAGACTTTAACCTAACTTTAACCTATCTTATCTTTTCTTTAACTCTTTTCGGCGGAAGTCTGACCTAATTTTGGAGTATCAAATCGTAATAACCGACGGAAGATATTCTTCCCGATAAAAACAATTAAAAATGGTACACACAAAAAAAACACTATTGGCAGGACTGGGAGTTCTAGCACTAACAACCTCACTTGTTTCATTTTCATCGGACAAGGGAAAGAAGAAATACGAAGTCATACACCACTCGGGTGGTAAAACAGTTACGTACGACACTCTAATCCCAATGAACTCTAAATACACCGTAGAGGCGTTTTTAGCAGACAAAGGAATTCAAAATGAAAACATTAAAATCGTTAAAATCCCCAATGAAGGTACGAAAATGATGTTCATTGAAAAGGATGGAAACCACGCCAAAAGCAACGTAGAATTCATTGAAGAAAATGTTGAAATCAATGTTGAAATTGACGAAGAAGGAAACAAAACCATTACCAAAACAGTGAATGGACAAGAAGTTGAACTGACTCCAGAAGAATTGGAAGAGATTGAAAACAACGAAGGAAATGGTCAAGATCACATCATTGAAATTGAAGAAGGCGGAAATTTTGATTTTTTAGGTGATTTACCTGAAGACGGCGAAATGGTTGAAATTCGTGCCGAGATAGACGATAACGGCAATTTTACAGCTAAAAAATTCGTGAATGGCGAAGAAGTAGAACTTACTGCTGAAGAATTGAAAAAAATCCAATCGCATGAACATGGAGGAAACCATTTCATTGAAATAAACGAAGACGATGCTCAAGATGGAGAGCGTATTGTTATTTCCAAAACCATTTCAATAGAAGAAACCAACGATGGTAAAAACACCAACAGAATTGAAAATCACGATGTAAACTGGACATCAGACGATCCAAACGCCGAATTCACTATTGTTTTGGTGACTGAAGATTACGTTGCAGAAGAAAAGAGCGCCAAAAAAGAAACAACTGTTCAAAATAAAAATACCGACTTTAAGGTATATCCAAATCCAAACAACGGGCACTTTACCTTGACGCTTGAACAAGGAGAAAAAGTAAAAACAACTATTTCAATAGCAGATGCTCAAGGAAAAACAGTGTTCGAAGAAAACCTTGGGAAATTCTCTGGGAACTATTCAAAAGAAATTGATTTAAAGAAATTTGGCAGTGGAACGTACATCATTACGATTGTTCAAGGAAATGAACAACACGTTCAAAAAATTATCATTCAAGAGTAGTTTTAGTTCGGGCGAAAGCCTACGTTTAATGAAAGAAAATAATTTTCATAGAATACATTTCTTTCAGTTTTAGTGCAGGAAACCAACGTGAAAGCGTTGGTTTTTTTATTTAATAATTTTTGATTCAATTTTCAATTCTGCGAAAATATCCAAGCGTTTACCAGATGTTCGATCTGTTAGCACTGCCTTTAAGGTACTCGGGTTTTGGACGTATCCTTTTGAGAAGGTTAGTGTAACCGGGAATTGGTTTTCCTCAAACTCCTTCGCATCAATGCCCGATTTTTCAAATTCTGCTAAAATATCCGAATTGTACAGTACCTGCTCACCTGCTGCATTTGCAATTTCGATGGAAAAACTTGGGAATACTTTACCATCCACAATGTCTAAACCTGAAATTTTTTCCATGATGAGAATAAAGGTATTCTGAGAATTAATTTCTTTATCCGTAACAACGTGTTGATCGGTTTCATCCCATAAATAAATAGTTGAGTAGTTCAAGTCCTTCGATTTTACACTCAAAAGTTTGTTTTCCTTAACACGAAATGGATATTCATAAACAAAAGTTCCTTTACCTTTCTTATCCCAAATTTTTACATGCGCTTTGTATTTTTCATTGTTTTCATACGGCAAGGAAGCAACAAAATAAGATGTCAATTGAAGTGGAGATAGATCTGTGCCATTTGGTAAATCATCGAATAAATCGCTTTCATAAATAACGGTATCTTTTTCATTTTTAATAATGAAGATGGAAAGACCTGGAAAAACTTTGTTTCCAATCTTCTTAAACCCTTCGATATTATTGAATACAAGACTCACCTTTTCGCCTTGGACGAAACTGGTGCGACTTACTTCTTCACCATTAATTTCCACTGAAACTTTATCACAAGAAAGCCCATCTCCTCTAGAAAAGGCACCCGTTGTTAAATCTTTATTAACCGATTGATGAAAGTTGCACGCGCTTAGAACTAAGGCAATTACAACACAACCAAAAAATCTATTTTTTCTCATTTCAATTTGATTTTCAGTGAATAACACGTTCTTAAATATACTTAATTCATCCTAAAATGAACTTTTCTTAAAAAAAAGCATTCCGCGCCTTTCTACCCAAAGTGGTCTGCATTGTTGAACTAAGCTCCAGCCCCATGAAGGTTGACGACATGGAATGGTCGCACCTCGGATTGATTGGGACCCAAAACGACTTCGGCTTTCCTATTGATACAGAAATCCTTAAGCAAATTGAAGACCTCGACTGGAAAGCGCTAAGCGCAGATGAATATTTTTGAGTATTTGTTAATAACTCATTACAATTCAAGCATTTCCTGCAATATGTTTTTAAGTGTGAATTGGTATGTTTGGGTTGGAAATATATTTCGGATAAACCATATTTGTTGTTTAGCCGCTTGTTCGCAGTAATTATAAAAAAATGACGAATAAAATCGATAATATTGAAAAAGCAGAATATAAAAGTGTAGTTGAACTATGGGAATCTTCAGTTCGAGCAACTCATTACTTCTTAAAAGAAGAAGATATTGAATATTTCAAATCATTAATTTTAAACACTTATATAGATGCAGTTGAATTAAGATGTATAAGAAATGATGATGAAAAAATAGTTGGTTTTCTTGGAGTTGCTGACCAAAATTTGGAAATGTTATTTATTCACCCAGAATATAGAGGAAAAAAAATAGGAAAGACACTATTGAATTATTCAATTGACCAATTAAATGTAACAAAAGTTGATGTAAACGAACAGAATGAACAAGCGGTAGGATTTTACAAACATTGCGGATTTGAAACTATAAAGCGCTCTGAAATGGATTCTTCTGGAAAACCATACCCAACTTTACATATGGAATTAAAAAAAACTACTGCCAAAAATGACTTTAGTTAATACGGGTTTTGGTACTTAACCTAAAGTTTAGAACTTTTAACCAAGTCCGCCAAATCTTTTGATTTGGCTTTAGAACAAAAAAGATAAAACAAAATAAAAAGTTTTGGCTAAGTGCTTAATCGAAAGTTCACTACTTTTTATTCCCGCTCCGCTGGAATTGTATTCCTGCGGTAAACAGCATATGGAGTTTAGCGATTAGTTAATTCATTATATTTGAAAAAACACAGAAAATAACCACTATGATCAAACTTTTCCCAATATCAATTCTTTGCTTAATCATGAGCGCTTGCGTTTCAGAACCTGAAGACGATGTTTTCGTTTCACCGGATTTGGAAGACAGCATGGAAGAACCATTGGATATTCCGGAAGTTCCTGAGGAGCCCGTAGAATTGGTTTTCAACACCATAGAAGACTACGCCCAATTGAAAACGAAAGAAGAGATCATTACCGCATTTGGAAAAGAAAACTGTAAAAGTGGAACTTCGTGGTATGCAGAAGGCACGGTTCAACTGAAGCACACCGTGGTGACCAATCCAAAAAACAAACACATCGTGAAATATGTTTGGAAGGAAGAAAATCCGAAGAAACTCGGTTCCATTGAAATCAATTACTTCGATTGGAACGAAGATTATGAAGTAAAAGGAACGCAAAAAGTACTTTCGGCCTGTGGTTTTTACACCGGTATGTCTATCAACGAACTAAGAAAATGGAATGGTGCTGACTTTACTTTCTCGGGCTTTGGTTGGGATTATGAGGGTGGTGTGTTCGTTACACCGAAGTCGCGCTTGAGCACTTGTCCCGTGAGCATAAAATTAGGGTTGAAACTCGATGGAAATATGGATGTTGCGGATGGATTTTATGGGGATACGGAATTGAATACTTCTGATCCTTTGGTGAAAACCGCACCGATAATTGTGGAGAAAATTTCGTATTATTTTGAATAGTTACACTAGACTTCAGGATGTTAAGATTTTAGGACATTAAGACAGTTCCTTCTTAAGAATGAGTCTTAATATCCTATTGTCTTTGTGTCTTAACATCCTTTAAATATCTTTGTAAAAAACAAGAGCAACAATGGAAAAAGAACTAGCGAAAAGAAGCAACGGAGTATGTGAAATCTGTGGATCAACTGAAGGTTTAACGACGTATATCGTTCCACCGCGTGCCAACGCAACTATGGACAATGCTATTCACGTTTGTGCTACTTGTTCAGAACAACTTAACGACGAAGATAAAATTGATCCAAACCATTGGAGATGTTTGAACGACAGCATGTGGAGTGAAGTTGAAGGAGTAAAGGTTGTTGCTTGGCGTATGCTGAACAAATTAAAAGCTGAAGGTTGGCCAAACGATTTGTTGGACATGATGTACATGGAAGATGATACGTTGAAATGGGCAAAAGAAGGACAAAATGAATCTGGTTTAAAACACGTTGATAGCAATGGTGTTGAATTGCAGACCGGAGATTCGATTGTTCTAATCAAAGATTTGAAAGTCAAAGGTGGTGGATTCACAGCTAAACGTGGAACAGCAGTTCGTAACATTCGTTTGGTACACGACAATCACTTGCACATTGAAGGAAAGGTTGATGGACAAACGATTGTTATTTTGACGGAGTACGTGAAGAAGTAATTATTATTCTATTACGCTGCCTTCGACTCCGCTCAGGCAGCAGTTTTACCGTAAGTTGACTAAGTGGAGTCGAAGACAACGTAGATTGTAAACGTGTTGTCAGGTCAGAATTCAAGGCAGCAGTTGTACTGTAAGTTGACTGAGCGGAGTCGATGACAACACACACTTATCTCTACCCCTGTCTCTTATACACATCTCCGAGCCCACGAGACAGGCAGAAAT
>CAJXRM010000032.1 GCA_913059205.1 uncultured Flavobacteriales bacterium | reverse complement strand
CTACACAGAGTAGATCGTCGGCAGCGTCAGATGTGTATAAGAGACAGAGCTAATATTGATGCGTCAATAGAATTGAAGCCGATGGAAAGAACTTTAGTGAAAACAGGACTTTTCATGGAAATTCCCGAAGGATATGAGTGTCAAGTTCGATCTCGAAGCGGTTTGGCCTTGAAAAAAGGAATTTCTGTTTTAAATGCGCCAGGAACTGTGGACGCTGATTATAGAGGAGAAGTTGGAGTGATTTTGATTAATTTATCGAATGAAACCTTCGTAATTGAAGACGGAGAACGAATTGCACAATTGGTTTTCGCAAAAGTAAAACAAGCGAAATGGAAAGTGGCAGAAACCTTAACTGAAACGGATAGAGGTGAAGGTGGATTCGGAAGTACAGGAGTAAAATAAGCGTTTATAGTAGGATTGCGCTAGAGTTAAAATTGAAGTAAAATGAAGATAATTGTTCCAATGGCTGGAAGAGGTAGCCGACTTAGACCTCATACTTTAACTGTTCCTAAACCGCTTATTCCTGTGGCTGGACAGCCTATCGTTCATCGTTTGGTGAAGGATATCGCAGAAATTGTGGGAGGACAAATTGAAGAAGTGGCTTTTATTTTAGGTGATGAAGCATTTTTTGGTGACGATGTTGTAGCGAGTTTAAAAAAACTGGCGGAAGATTTAGGTGCAAAAGCATCCATTTACCGTCAAGATCAGCCTTTAGGTACGGGACATGCAATTATGTGCGCGAAGGAATCCCTTTCGGGGCCAACAGTTATTGCGTATGCAGACACATTAATTCAAGCAGATTTCAAATTGGATCCTACAGCGGATGCAGTGATTTGGGTAAAACAAGTTGAACGTCCAGAAGCATTCGGAGTTGTTCAATTGAACGATAAGCAAGAAATTGTTGAGTTGGTGGAGAAACCAAAAGAGTTTGTCAGCGATAAAGCCGTAATAGGAATCTACTATTTCAAAGAAGGAAACGACTTGAAAACTGAACTTCAAGCAGTATTGGACAACAACATCATTCATGGAGGAGAATACCAAATCAATGACGGTATCAAAGGAATGATGGCGAAAGGTAAGATTTTCAAAACGGGTTCTGTTGATCAATGGATGGATTGTGGTAACAAAAAAGTAACGATTGAAACGAATCAGCAGGTTTTGAAAAATGAGCAGAGAAAAGGAATTAATACCATTTCTTCGACTGTGAAATTGATTAACGGACAAATTATTGAACCATGTTTCATTGGTGAGGGTGTTACAATTTCTAATGGAATCGTTGGCCCTTATGCTTCAATTGGAGCAAATACTGTTATTGAAAATAGTCTTATTACAAATTCGATTGTACAGCACAACACGACATTGAAAAATGTAATTTTAAAAGATTCAATGATTGGCTCTGAAGTTGAATACAACGGTTTGGCGCAAGATTTGAGCATAGGCGATTATACACAAGTGAATGATTAAGCAGCTAACGATATTTCTCTTTATAGTATTCGTATTTACTTCATGTGGGACGAAAAAAGATCTTGCTACGCAAAAGCCAAAGGTGAGCGCCAGTGATTATCCGTACATCACGATGTTCCACGAAGGAATGCGATTCAAAGCGCAAGGCCGCGCGAATGAAGCAATTGCAAAATTGGAAGGTTGTCTCGCGATCAAGCAAGATGATGATGCCGTTTATTATGCTCTATCTAAACTGGAGCTAGGTAAAGGAAACCGTGAGAAATCAGCTGAATATATTCTAAAAGCAGGAGAAATTGACCCGAAGAATACATGGTACATTCAAGAATTGGCATACATGTATTTTGAAATGGGTGACTTTGCTAAATCAAGTGCGAATTTCAAGAAGTTGGTCGCAATAGAACCAAGAAATGTAGAATGGCAATACGGTTATGCAGAAGTGTTGGTTCGAACGGGTGAAATTGAAAAAGCCATTGACGCTTTAAATAAAACTGAAGATCAAGTTGGTTTAAATCCTCCTTTGTCGATTGAAAAATACAATTTGTACATGTCGGCAAAACAAACCGAAAAGGCGCTTTTGGAATTGGATAAAGCCCAGAAAATGTATCCAAATGATCCTCAATTAATCGCAACGTATGTTGATCATTACTTTTCGACAAACCAACAAGAAAAAGCGGTTGGAATGTTGAAGGAGCTCGTTAAGGCTGACCCAGAAAATGGTCGTGCGCATTTGGCATTGGCAGATGTTTACTTGCAACAAAAAGAAGAGCAAAAAGCCTATGATGAATTGACATTGGCGTTTCAATCTCCAGACATCGATATTGATACAAAAATGAAAATATTGATTCGTGTACACGAATCAAGTCCCAAAATTGACCCGAAAGTCACGGCCTTGGTCAACCAAATGGTGATTGATTATCCCAACCAATCAAAAGCACATTCAATTCAAGGAGATTATTTTTTACGCGCTGAGGATGACGAAAAAGCGTTGATCGCGTACAAACGTGCGTTAGAATTGGATAAATCTGTTTTTGCTATTTGGAATCAAGTATTGATAATGGAATACCAAGCGAAAGCGTTCAATGATTTGTATAAAGATGGCAAAGAATGCTCTTCCCTTTTTCCAACCAACACAACCGTTTCACTTTTGTACGGAGTTGCCGCCAATCAAATTGGAAAACACAATGAAGCGATAGATATTTTGTCAATTGGAATTGGAATGGTCATTAACGATAAACGCATGGAGGCTGAATTCCATGGCCAATTGGGAGAAGCTTATTTTGGAATTTCTGACATCAAAAAAGGGAAAGAACATTACACTAAAGCGATTCAAATGGATGCTTTTAGCAGCTTGTTAAAAAACAATTATGCGTATCGACTTGCTTTGGCGAAAGTGGACTTAGATGTGGCTGTTTCATTGTCGCAACAAGCGATGACAACTTCTCCAAATCAGGTTCAGTTTATTGATACTTACGGATTTGTATTGTTCCAAATGGGTGACTATTCAAAAGCAAAAATTGAATTCGAAAAAGCACTTGCTCTTGATGAAAATGACAAATCGGTTGTTGAGCATCTTGGCGATACATATTTTAAAACTGGAAATGTAGAGAAGGCTGTTATTTGGTGGGAAAAAGCAAAAAAACTGAACTCTTCAAACAAAAATTTGGAGAAAAAAATACAAGAGAAAAAATTCTATGAACCTCAATTTTAAATACTGTTTTATCCTTCTTTCAATAGGAGTGCTTTTCTCTTGTTCTCATAAAACAACAGAAATTGCCTTGGTAAAATTACCTAAGGTAAAAGACAGTCAACTAATAGAAGTGCTAGACAGCTTGGCAAAAGTGAAGTTTCAAAATTTCTATTCGAAAATCTCGACAAAGGTGCAGGATTCTACGCAAAACGTTAGCTTCAAAACCTCAGTCCGAATAAAAGCGGATAGCGCGATAAACACGTTAATTACTTTCGCAAAAATCCCAGTGTTAAATGCTTTGTTAACCAAGGATTCAGTTACAATAACTGACAAGCGCTCAAAATGTTTTGTAAACGAAAGTTTTGATTATATAAAAGAGAATTACGCGATAGATTTCAGTTATAAGAACGTTGAAGATTTGATACTTGGCTTGCCCGTAGATTACGATACGAATGAACGCTATTTTCAAATTAATGATCCGTTCAACTATACGATAAGTTCTCATCGAAAGAAGGACATTAAGAAAAATGAAAGAAATCACGAGCGCGAAATAATCACGTATTACACGTTAACGGATGATTTATCTAATTTGAAATCCTTGAGAATCGAAAGTCCTGAGGATACAGCGGTAATTCAGTTGGATTACCTTACACGTGAATTAATTGATGGATATTTTGTTCCAGCTGATGTGAACTTGTATTTATCCACACCAAAAAAAACAATAAATATTGGTTTAGAATACCGTAAAACACGAATGAACGAAGAAGAACCGATTTATTTTGTAATTCCAGAATCGTATGAACGCTGTGAATAGACTTTTGATTTTTGTATTTGTCTTAGTTGCGACAGTTGGCTTTTCACAATCTACAAGTGAAAAGTTGAAACGTGAACAAGATCGCTTGGAGCAGAAAATCAATGACACAAAGTTATTATTAAGTAAGTCCCAGACCAATACTGCTTCGTCTCTGAATGAATTGAAGGTCATCGAAAATCAAATTGTTTTTCGTGAACAATTATTAAAGAATTACGACAATCAAATTAGAGGTGCAGAATTGAATGTTCAGAAAAAATCGCTTCAAATTTCTGAGTTAAGTGAGAAAATCACAGAACTTAAAAAGCAATATAAATTGCTGCTGATTTATGCATACAAGCACAGAAATAAGTACGGGAAGTTAATGTATTTGTTCTCGTCGGAAGATTATTACGAAGCAGTAAAACGACAAAAATACTTGGAACGTATTTCTGAGATTCAACAAAAACAGTTTTTGGTTATCCAGCAAAATCAGGCTTTGATTAAGAAAGAAATTGATGCAATAGAGAAGGAAAAGAAATACAAACTTTCTATCATGAGCGAGAAGAGCAAAGAGAAAGCGGCTATTGAACTGGATAGAATTAAACAACAAGAGATTTACGTTAAATTCAAGGAGGAAGAAGGAGCAATCATTGCCCAGTTAAGGGAAGAGGAACGAAAAAAGGTTGTTTTGCGGGATCAAATTAATGCGGCCATAAAAAAAGAAATTGCGGAAGCGGAAGCAAAACGAAAAAGGGAAGAAGAGGCAAGAAGAAAAGCGGCAGCTGCTGCTGCAGCCAAAAACCCAACAACAACAAAACCTGAGGAAACGAGGGAAGCTGAGACAATTGCATTTGAAGAAACAAAAGAGTCTGCAAAGTTGAGTGCGTCTTTCGAAGGAAACAAAGGGAAATTACCATGGCCGGTTGATAAAGGAAGTATAACAGAGGGATTTGGTAAAAATCCACACCCGACTTTGAGCAATGTTTATACAAATAACAGAGGAATTGATATCAGCTCGCCAAAAAATGCACAAGTAAGGGCTGTTTTTGACGGTGAAGTAACGAGCGTTCTTAATATTCCTGGGGCGGGAAAAGTAGTTATTATTAAACACGGTAATTACCGAACTGTGTATAGCAATTTAAAAGATACGTATGTTAGCGTGGGTTCAAAAGTGACTACAAAAAAAGTGATTGGTTCTTTGCTTTCTACCGATAAACAAAACATGTCTGTTGCCCATTTTGAAATTCATTATGTTTCAGGAAGTGATGTAACTTGTTTAAATCCCACACTTTGGGTTTCGCATTAAGATGCGTACCTTTACATGTCAGTTATTAAAATTAATATGAGCAAAAAAATTCAAACTGCAGAACGTGTTTCTCAAAGTGATGTTTCTGATAATTATGTGTATCAGCGAAGTGTTTTGGCCTATGTCGAAGCAGCAAAGCGAATCCATGGTAAAGTACTAGAAATTGGAACGGGAAGCGGCTACGGTGTTGAAATGCTTAGCGAAAAGGCGGAGTCTTTTTTAACGATTGATAAGTTTGCATCACAGGTTGGAACGGATTTAAGCGAAAAATTGGAGAATGTTGAATTTAAACAAATGAATGTTCCACCACTAACGGGATTGCCAGATAATCATTTCGATTTTGTTGTTTCTTTTCAAGTAATTGAGCACATAAAAAAAGACGGTGATTTCGTCAAGGAAATTCACCGTGTATTAAAAAAAGGAGGAAAGTTTATTGTCACTACTCCGAATAGGAAAATGTCACTTACCCGCAATCCTTGGCACATTAGAGAATATACAGTGGATGAACTAACGACCTTATTAAAGTCTAGTTTTTCAGCAGTAGAAGCGAATGGCGTTTTTGGAAATGATGTAGTAATGGAATATTATGAAATCAATAAGAAGTCGGTACAGCGAATTATGCGATTCGATATTTTCAATTTACAATACAATTTACCACGACAAATACTGCAAGTTCCTTACGACATTATGAACCGTAGAAACAGAAAAAAATTAAGCGATAGTGGAAGTCATATTAAAATGGAAGACTATTTTGTAGCAACGGCAAAAGACGATTGCATTGATTTGTTTTATATCGCTGAAAAGTAGTTCATTCATAGAAAAACATTATTATTTGTCATTGTTGAATCATCTTTGATAATGAAAAAGCAGTTTTACAACATGTTTTTATTACTTTCATTAAATGCTTTTTGATCCAATAAATATAGGTCCGATTCAGTTGCGCAATCGTTCTATTCGAGCTGCGGCGTTTGAAGGAATGAGTCCTAATCATAATGTTTCAACAGAATTGGTGAACTACCATCAATCTGTAGCCAAAGGAGGGATTGGAATGACAACAGTTGCTTATGCTGCAGTAGAAAAAAGCGGACTTTCGTTTCCTCATCAGCTTTTGTTGCGTGAAGAAATTGTTCCTCAATTGAAAGCCTTAACGGATGCGGTTCACGCTGAAAATGCGGCTGCAAGTATCCAAATTGGACATTGTGGTAATATGGCTAAGCACAATTTGATTGGAGGTAGACCTCATTCAGCAAGTACTCACATCAATATGTATGCACCTTCTTTTTCTCGTGGGATGAATGAGCGCGCTATGATAGAAACTGCGAAATCTTTTGGGAAAGCAGTTCATTTAGCTAGAGAATCGGGATTTGATGCCGTTGAAGTACATGCCGGTCACGGTTATCTAATTAGCCAATTTTTATCACCTGGAACTAATCGTAGGCGTGATGAATTTGGAGGCTCACTGCAAAACAGAATGCGTTTCATGCAAATGTGTATGGAAGAAGTATTGGAAACGGCGGCTGGCAAAACAGCTGTGCTAGTTAAAATGAATATGCGTGACGGTTTCAAAGGAGGAATGGAAATCGGAGAGTCGATTGAAGTAGCAAAGGAACTAGAAAGACTTGGAGCAAACGCCTTAGTTTTAAGCAGTGGATTTGTGAGTAGAGCACCTATGTATGTAATGCGTGGAGCCATGCCAGTGCGTACGCTAGCGTCTCACATGGACAATAAATTAATGGGTGTTTTTGCATATCTTTTCGGGAAATTTCTGGCACCAGCAGTGCCGTTTAAAGAAAACTATTTTCTAGAAGATGCGAAGAAATTCCGTAGTGAATTGAAAATGCCATTGGTATATGTGGGAGGAATTCTTTCTAAAGAAAATATTGATGAAGTTATGAACGAAGGCTTTGATGCCGTTGCCATTGCGCGTGCGTTGATTCGTGACCCTGATTTCATTCAAAAACTATTCGACGAAAAACTGAAACATTCAAAATGTGACACGTGTAATCATTGTATTGCTGTAATGTATAACGGGCCGTTTAAATGTATCCAATTGGAAAATAAGAAATAGAAATTCACTGTGGAAAAGACAAAAATTGCACTAGTTACAGGAGGTTCTTCGGGAATTGGATTTGCAATAGCCTGTGAATTGGCGGCTAAAGGGTTCTCAATTTTACTTATAAGTAATCAAGCAGAACAACTGGAAACTTGCAAAGCGGAAATAGAATCTCGTTTTTCAGTTACTTGTTTTATTTTAGATATAGACTTGAGTGCGACAACTGCGGCTCAACAGGTTTTCGATTACTGTGTGGAACATCAATTGGAAATAGAAGTTTTAGTAAATAATGCTGGAATGCTGATTTTTTCTGAGGTGGTTCAGACTCCAACAAAACGTTTAGAAACGATTCTTCAGTTACACATGAACACTCCCACAATGTTATGTCGTTTGTTTGGGGCTCAAATGAAAGAACGCAAAAGTGGAAGCATTCTGAATGTGTCTTCAATTTCTTCCGTGATGCCTTATCCTGGCATTTCGCTTTATGGACCTACAAAGACGTATATGCGTTATTTTACACGTGCCTTGCGCAGTGAAATGAAAGAACATGGTGTAAATGTGAGTTGTTTACTTCCTGGAGCCACGGAAACGGCACTTTATGATCCAAATCGTATCAACTTAAAATTGGCGAAACGGTTAGGTGTTATGCAAACTGCGGAATACGTAGCACGAAAAGCAGTAAAAACGATTTACCGTAAAAAAGCAGAGTGTGTACCTGGGATTATAAACAAATTGACGATATGGTTTATGCCAATTATACCAACTTTTATTATTGAACTGATTAATCGCAGAGCTAAACTGTTGGACAAGGGACAAAAATCTTTAGGGTAGGATAGCTACAAAATTTTTTCAAAAGCTAAACGCTTATCTCCGCTTTCTAGGAAGATAACGCCGCAATATTCATAACCAAGCTGACCAATCAATTTTTGCATGCCCTTATTTTCTTCGTGCGTATCAATGCGCATCGATGAGATGTTATTTGCCTTTAATTGCCCTTCACACTGTTCAAAGATAAACTTTGCCACTCCATGACTTCTAAAACGATTGCTAACCGCTAGACGATGAATTACGCCATACAGAGCATTTTCTGCTGTCAACCAATTTCCATCGATTGTGTAATATGTTATTTCAGGTCGTGTTGTAAACATGGTCATTCCCATTAACTGTCCAGCGTCATTATGAACGCAATAACTCTCGCGGTGATTAATATCATTGAGTAAAACAGCTTCATTTGGATAGCCATTCTGCCACTGATCAATACCTAATTGGGCTAAGTATTTTTGCGCATCCAAGACGATTTCCATCATGGAGGAGATGTGAGAAGCTTTGGCTTTGGAGATGCGCATAAGTTACTTTATGGAAGTATCCCGCTTTTTATTCAACCCAATTTCCAATCCAATAAACGCTGCGCAGAATGACCAAATAGGAACAGCAGCTTTGTCTGTATCAAGGTAATTATTTAAGAAACCATGAACGAAGTAGGTAACTAGAGAAAGAATCATTGCGAGTAGAATCACACGCATTTGTTTGTCTTCAACAGGCCATCTGTTGTACAACGTTATGCTTTTGTAAAAAATGGCGATGACGATTAGAACCATGGAAAGCAGTCCGAAAATTCCCATTTCTGCCATTGGTCCTAAGTATTCGCTATGTGCGTTTCCTTGATCTCCAAAGTTAGTTGAAATGATCGTTAAATTGTCTGGGTGCTGAAAACGTGCGTATTCAAATGCATATGTTCCAGGACCGAAACCAAGCAATGGACGCTCTTCAAACATACTTATGGCGCAAGACCATCGATTCAGTCTCTCCAAGTTGGAAGCATCTGTTGTTACGTTCGCAGCACTTTGTAATTTCTCACCAAATTGTTCGGTGGTGTGTTCTTGTGTATTACGCGCTAATTCCATTTGAATTGTGTCCCAAGAAAAGTACAAAACGATCAATAAAAAAGCGGTGACTGAAGCAATAAGACTGAACTTCACTTTTAGTTTAATCAATGCCAAAACGCCTAGCGCCGCAATGACACTTAACCAAGCTGCTCGAGTGTACGAGAAGAACAATCCGACCAAAACAATACCAATGATTGTCATTAACACCGCATTGACTAATGGAGTATGTTTTTTAGAAAAATACAATCCAAAAGCCATAGGAACAGTAAAGGCAATTGTTGCTCCGTAAATGGTGTGATCTTTGAAAAACGGCCACATGACCCAATGTCCTTCCTTTTCACCAAACGCATAACCAGCGTGCATCACAAGTGTGTAGCAAATAGCAATACACATTGCAATACTGAAAAGCCAAATAAAACGAATGATGTTTTCGCGCTTGTTAAAAATGCGGGTTCCAAAAATCAACAAAGGAATTATGAACCACAATCGAGCAAGTAAAAACTTAAACGAAACAAGTGGTGATGAGCTAGTGAATGATGTTAGAAATATCCACCCAACATAAAACAATACGGCCCAAATAATGGGATTTTTCCAAATGTCTTTTTCAATTAGATTTTTCTGTGCTTGCTGCATTAGCAATAAAAGCATCATCCCAAATAACAACGGTTCAGTTGGGACATACAAGCCGAAACTTTCTGTGAACTCTTCAATATTGATAGAAAGTGGCGTAAGAAATGCAATGGCCAAATACATGTATTCTGTATGAAAAATGGCAAAATAGACCGCCATTAAGCCAATTGGAGCCAGGACCAAAAAAGTTAAGTCCGTCCATACCAAATACGCGGATAGAGCAATGTATAAAAAACTAAATCCGATGATAATTTTGTTATCTTTCAGTTCTTGCACCTAGGCAGTTTTGCGGAGCTCTGAAATTCGCTCCTTAATTAATAAAGCGAAAACGCTAAATATGAATGCTCCAATCGTTGAAAGAAGAATGATAGTTAAACGTTTTGGCTTGTCTTTTTTATCCGCAACAACCGCTGGCTCTACAACGAATTTGTGATTGAAGTTTGTATTGGCGTCCGATTCAGCTTGTTCATAAGCATCTTCGAATTTGGAAAGCTTTACAATTTTCTCATCACGCATTGTTTCCAATCCGTCAAACGTTGCTCCATAACGTAAATTCATATCAATCTGGCTTTTGAAAAACGATCTATCCGATTCACTTTTCGATTGGTTATACGCTGAGAACAAATTTGCACGACCTTCGATTGACACTACTCCTAATTGAGAAAGACTGTCCATTTGCGATAAAATGGCATTCATTTCTGCGTTTAGCATATCTCGTTTTCGTTGCGAAATCTCAAAAGCAGGAACTGTACGCTCGCGAACCATTTCATTTTTTACCGTATCAATTAAATCAACAATTTTATTTGCAATTTGAGATGCTAATTCTTTGTCTTCATCCAGTACATCAATTTCGATAGAACCGTAACGCGTACGTGTAAAAGAAATGTGATTTTCCCAAGCTTGACCCAATTTAAAGTTTTTGTTTACATCGTCCGGAGCAATTTCGTAATGATTCATCAAATCAAATTGATGAACAATTTTGTTACGAATTCGCGATGATTGTAATATTTGAACCAATTGCTCGGCCTGTTCTTCTTCTCCAAAGTCCATTGAAGAAGCCTTTGCGTTTCGCTGTTCCGAAAAGGAAACAGTGCTGGTTGCAGCAGGAAAAACAATGGCGGTTGATTTAAAAATAGGCGTTAAAAATAAAGAGATAACAAGGGAAGTAATTGCCGCCAATCCAGTAATGATTAAAACAATCTTCCTTTTTCTCCAAATGAATAACAAGAGCGTTTGTCTTTCTTGATCGAATTCATTCGTGTTTTCACTCATAGTATCAAATTTAGGTAGCAAAGTTAATTTTTATAACTGATTGTATTAACTAAGAAAGGTTCAATTTATTATGCAAGATGGAATAAAATCGAATTTTATTCTTCGCTACTGCTTTTCAGAATTCCGTAAAGTGCTTTTAAGTCGATGAACCTAAAGAGAATCATTGACAAAAAGGCAAGCGTTAAAACGGTAAATAAAAGTAAGATAGAATCAACCTTAATGAAGTAACTCATAGCAAGTAAACTGCCAATGAACAATACGAATCTAATCATAAACAATGCAGAGAATGGAATTTTTAATTCGTTTATACAATACGCCAATTGAATTCCAGAAACGATTGTTTGTGTGATGCATGTGGCAATGGCCGCGCCTGTTGCACCGTAAATAGGAATTAGATAAAAATTAATTCCAAAATTGATCAGAATTCCTATTCCAGCCACAGTATTCAAAAAAAACATATTTCCTTTAGCGGTAAGCAAGGTTCCGAAAATGATGGTGGAACACATTCCAATAAAACTGATCATCAGTAATTGAAAGCTAGGACTGCTGACGTCAATTTCTGTCGTATAAATTAAACTTAGAATATATTCTGAGTTGAAGAAGCTGATCACTGCTAACAAAATGGATCCACCAATTAATAATTTAGATGCAGTTGAAAACAGCGGCGAAACATCTTCTTTTTTCTGAAACATTCGCGAAAAAAGTGGCAGCAATAAGTTGGAAAACAACATGGCAAACATAAAAAAGGCATTCACCAATCGAAATCCTTTGGCGTAATATGCCGATTCAGCTTTTCCGTTTATATGCATTCGTTCAATCATCACTGAATCAACTCGTGTGTAAACCATCATCAACAAAATGAGTAAGGCATAAGGAAAACTCTTGCGAATAATGGCAATTGAAAATGCTGCATTGTATTGCAATTTCGGCAGCTTGATTTTTCCAAAAAGAAGGATGAAGCCAACAATTAGGGTTAGTCCATAGCAAATAGTTTGGATCCAAATAAACCACTCAATCTTGAAGGGAACATTACTAATTGGAAAATACAAAACGGCTCCGCAAATGAAAATAAGAAGGAGGCGGTCCAAAATACCTAGAATAGCTTCGGTTTTAAAGAGAAGCAAACCACTAAAATGACTGCGTATATACGCGATAAATGTGACTAACATTTGGTTGAGTACCAAAAAGCTGAGCAAATACAATTCATAATTGTTCCAATTCAATACGAACGCGATTGAAAAACTGAACACTGCGTAAAAAAGGAATAAAATCAATCGAAAGATCAATATTTTCCCAATGTATTTTGAGGCTATATGCGGATATTGCGCGATGTTTTTTGTTGTGAAATTGTTGATTCCAAAATCGAGAATGATATTAAATAACATGGAGAAATTCAACAAGGAAAAGTAAATTCCGTAACTGTCTGCTCCAACTTGATTTTGTACCGTTGCGTCAATTCCAAAAATAGCAATTGGTTTCACCAAAAAATTTAGGATCACCAAAAAGGCAAGATTTGAAATAAACTTTTTTTGCATTGTTTCAGTTAACAGTGAAGTCGTGATTAAACACCTTCTCTAATGAACGGCGCAAAAGTACTAAAAGTTGGAACTATTTAACGATGAGTTTGAATCAAATCAAAAAACAACCTACTCTACAATAAATTTCTCTACGCCTATTACCTTACCATCGTGATATAAATGCATAAAATAGGTTCCAGAAGTTTTATTCTTGAGTTTAACGGTTTCAAAGTATGGAGTTGATTGAATAATGCTACCTCGTACGTCAGTAATTTCAATTTTATCCGCCTTGGCGTTCTCACCCAATTGCACGTGTATTTCTTCTGACGCCGGATTCGGATATATTTTAAAACTAAGATTAGCTTCCTTTTTATCAGTTTCCAAAACATCCAACCAAACAGGCCAGTTGTTCATTTTTAAAATAAATAAATCCCCATTATTAATTACCCAAACATTTCCAGCAGTATCTAATTCAAATGTCATGTAAGCACCAAAATCTAATGGAGAATTTGCACCTGTGTATATGTTAGACCATGTTTTAGTTGCTTGGTCATAAAAAGCAAGGTGCGTTGGTGGAGTGCTCAACTGAAAGTTTGGTGCAAACAACGCCCAAATATTGTCGTTTTGGTCAAATTCAAACTCAATTACACTTGAACTTGGCATATTTGTAGAGTTATTTGGTGTAATAGTGTCTATAAACATTCCATTGTGAGCCAAAGAAAATCCCAAGTCTGAAGACGTATACATAGTATCTGTGTAATGCGGAAACTTAAAATCGTAGTTGTTCCAACTTAACAGGTTACTTGTGTCAGGTGAATAAAGTGTATACACATTATTTGCGAACGTTGAAGTTCCTTGCCACTCTCCAGTGCTTACCCAAGTAATTCCATTTTTAGATTGGATTCTTCTAAATGAGTTTGTACCTAAACTATTGGCCTCATTAACCCATTTCAAAAAATTTTGATTTGTGCGTGACATCCAAATGGTGTCAGCATCCGCTGAAATACTGCATCCATCAGGAACACTGCTTTCCAATACCCATGTTGCTCCGTCAAATGAAAATAACCCAGAATAATCGCTTACCACAAACGTTTTTGCAGGCGTAAATTCAATTTGATCAAACGCTGTGAATTGCCCAAAAACAGGAATTGTAGCCTTATCGTAAACAATATAGTTACCGGTTGGGTCAAAGGTATTAATGTAAAAGTTACCTCCCCATTTACCCGTCATCCAAATGGAATTGTCGTAAGGGTTAATGTTGAAATTACGTTGAATATTACTACCAGCGTAAAAATCTCCGCTTGCGTGATATTCACTCGCATCAATGTGTTGCCATGTTTGAGCATTGCTAGTGAAAGCAATTAGAAATAGAAAGATAGGTGCTATTTTTTTCATATGTCAGTTAGAAAAGTACAATAAAATTCACTAACAACTCACAAATGAAAAAGCAAATTTATTTAACGATGAGTTTAAAACCTTTTCCGTGAACGTTCATTATTTCAATGTTCGGGTCTTCTTTCAATGTTTTTCTGAGCTTAGCGATGTACACATCCATACTTCTTCCATTGAAGTAATTGTCATCACCCCAAATGGCTCTTAAGGTTGCGTTTCTGTCCAAAATCTCATTTTGATTCTTCACCAATAACTGAAGCAATTGATTTTCTTTTGTCGTCAATTTTTTAACTCCTTCTTTCAAATGAATTAGTCGGAATTCAGGCTCGTATTTCAACTTTCCGACTGAAATCTCCTCTGCTTGTTCGTTATCTGATTTGTTCTCGGTTCGACGTAAAATGGCTGTAATACGCGCAAGTAATTCTGCCATCTCGAAGGGTTTCGTTAGGTAATCATCCGCTCCAAGTGTAAAGCCTTGAAGTTTATCTTCCTTCATAGATTTTGCAGTTAAAAACAAAATTGGAACGTGTTTATCGATTTCACGAATTTCTCCTGCCAGAGTAAAACCATCCATTTCAGGCATCATCACATCAAAAATACAAAAGTCATATTTGCCTTGATTGAATTTTTCAAACGCAATCTTCCCGTTTTGAGCCAAGGACACTTTAAATCCTTTGTTTTTCAAAAACGTTTGTAACAACTGACCTAAATTAATGTCGTCCTCTGCTAATAATATGTTTGTTGCTTTTTCCATGGTTATTCTTTTATAATGATGGTGAATTCAGAACCAATTTCTGGCTTGCTTTTTACTGTTATATTCCAATTGTGCAGTTCAGCAATTGCTTTTACGTAACTTAAACCAAGCCCAAATCCTTTTACGTTGTGAACATTTCCAGTTGGAATACGATACAATTTATCGAATATTTTGTCAATGTGTTCTTTTTTTATTCCAATTCCGTTATCTGCGACACACAAATAAATTTTTCTACCTTCCTTTTTCAGCGTGATGTTGATGTCTGGAGCACCATTGCTGTATTTGATTGCGTTGTCTAATAAATTGGAAATTGCATTTGTAATATGCATTCGGTCTCCTTTTGTTTCAATCAACTCAGAACATAGGTCCAAATTAATTTTTCCACCTATGCTACTTATCCTTAACTCCGCGCTTTGCACAACGTTATGAATGATTTCATTTAACAATACGGTTTCTTCATGCATTTTTAAATCACCTTTGTCCAATGAGCCGCTTTGCAATATTCGTTCAACCAGTAAACTCAATCGTTTATTTTCTTCATTGATCATATTCACATATGGTTGAATGGTCGATGATTCTTTTCCAACCATGTCTGCATCATTCATTGCTTCACACGCCAAAGAAATAGTGCTGATTGGTGTTCTGAATTCATGCGTCATATTGTTGATGAAATCACTTTTCAATTCAGAGAATTTTTTCTGCGTCAAAATGGTCTTAAACATAAATGTCATGGCCCAAACGATGATCAGAATCAAGGTTAAATTTATTGCCAACGGAATTCCCATTTGTTTTAAAAGGAAATAATGCTGGCTCGGAAAACGCATATGAAGGTACAAGTCTTCGTCAAGAGGATTACTAGGAAATAAAAGTGTTTTATGTGTTATTGCAGAATCTACAATTGTTCCATAGTGTTTTGGTGGATTCTCAAATTCCAAGGGTTTGTTAAATTCATCAGTAATGACAAATTCAAAATCATCTGGAAGTTCATCGCCTTTGATTTCGTGACTAATGATCGAATCCAAAATACTTATGTTGATTCGTTTTGATGGATCCTCGTACACATTGTTTCTAAAAGCTTCAACCATCATTTCATTGACAAATCGCGCCTTCTTAAATATTTGCTGAATAACACGTTGGTCCAATTGTATGGCAACTTTCAGAGAGTCTTTGCTGATTTTGTTGTCGTTGTTTTGAAACAAATCGCGCAACTGTCGAACATCACGCGCCAAAACCTTTTGCTCTGCAGTTAATCCAGAAATTGAATCGTATGTTTTTCCTTTAATGATGAGGTAATTTTGCAATTCACCGTCCTCAAAAATGGCAGTATCTTGAATTGAAATTGATTCTTTTGCTGAAAGTAAATTTTGGAACTCTGCCTTTAAAATGTCTTTGTATTGACCACTAAAATCCTTATTCGCCAATTGCATGAACTTTCTAAGATCTTCCGTCTTTTCATGGTGAATGGCAATACTTTCTAATGTTGTGGAAAAACGTTTATTGAACTCATTTGATTTGCGGTAGTATATCTGTGCGGACTGCACAAATTGTATGAATAGCAAAGCAATCATTGCTAAAATCACCAAAATAATGATATAATTTACGCGTATGGTCTTCAATCAATCGGTTTTAACGAAAGTAAAAGAATCGCCCTTCATTTAATCGTGCTTAACTTTTTTTAACAGCGGATTAAATCGATTTCGAACCAATCGAACATGGAAAAAATCGCACATTAATCCGTTTAAAACACGATTTTTGTTACTTCTACGTTGTACATTCGTGTTCATGTCATTATTCGATAGGCGATTATTTGTATTTCTACTGCTTGTGATTCCATTTTTTGGAGTGGCACAGACTTCTAATTTGCGTGCCAAAACAATCGAAAACGATGGCAATATAATCAAGTTGGATACGCTCAGTATTTATCCGAATTCTTTTGAAATTAGATGCAATGGTCAACTATTGAAGTTTGGCGAATACAAATTGAATTATGCTGAAGCATCTGTGCAATTATTTATTGATTGTCCACTCTTGGATGTAATTTACCGCGTGTTACCAATGGATTTATCCAAAGTGTATGCGAAACGTGATACAAGTATAATTTACTCGGAAGAAAAAGGAATGCGTGAACGTTTTTTAATTGGAACAAATGAGGCGAACGCAGATATCTTTGGAGGAGTTGGACTAAATAAGTCTGGAAGTATATCGCGCGGAATTTCATTTGGTAACAATCAAGATTTAGGCGTTAATTCTTCTTTAAACCTTGAGTTATCGGGACAAATTGCGCCGAATTTGAAATTACTAGCTTCCGTAACTGATGATAATTTGCCAATCCAGGCAGATGGGAACACCAATACCTTACAGGAGTTTGACAAGGTTTTTATCCAAATTTACAACGATCGATTTAAACTGATTGCAGGAGATTTTTGGCTCGAGAAACCGGAAGGATATTTTTTGAAATACAAGAAACGTGGACAAGGATTAACGCTTAATTACAGGTGGACAAAAGACACAACTAAAGTGTGGAATACAGAGTTAAGTGGTGCGCTTTCCAAAGGGAAATTCCAACGTCAAATTGTTCAAGGTGTTGAAGGAAACCAAGGTCCGTATCGCTTAAGAGGTGCAGAAAATGAACCTTTTATTATTGTATTGTCCGGGACCGAAAAAGTCTACATTGACGGAAGATTAAAAGAACGTGGACAGGAATTCGATTATGTAATCAATTACAACACGGCGGAAGTTACGTTCACGTCCCGCAATCAAATCACAAAAGATTCACGAATTGTAGTTGAGTTTCAATATTCAGATCAAAATTACGCACGATCTCTGATTCAAACTTCAACCACATACTCGTCAAAAAAAATGAAGTTTTGGTTCAATATATATTCAGAACAAGATGCTAAAAATCAATCCTTGCAACAAGATTTAACTACTGGTCAAAAACAGTTATTGGCGAGTATTGGTGATGATTTATCCTTAGCGAGAATTACTAGTACGGATTCTGTTGGATTTATCGAAAACCAGAATTTATACCGCATGATTGATTCATTAGGTGTTGATTCTGTGCTCGTTTATTCGGTTAATCCAGTGACTGCCGTTTATCGTGCTACATTCGAATTTGTTGGTGCAGGGAATGGAGATTATATATTCAGTAACTTCAACGCACTCGGTAAAGTGTACAAATGGGTTGAACCAATAGCAGGAGTTTCACAAGGTGATTATCAACCATCACGTTTAATAATTACACCGAAACAACGTCAAATGATAACTTCAGGAGTTAGCATAAATCTCACCAAATTTTTGAATTTGGAAACTGAATTGGCGTATTCAAAAGTTGATATTAATACGTTTTCTAAATTTGACAGAAAAGACGATAGAAGTGCAGCGGGAAGAACAAAGCTAACAGGTTTGATTCCTCTTTCAAAGGATTCTCTTCAACGCTGGTCGCTGAAAACAGCATTGGAATTTGAAACCCGAGACCGTTATTTTAATCCAATTGAACAATACAGATCTGTGGAGTTTGATAGAGATTGGAATACACGAAACCAAGGGTATGAAGGCAATCAAGTTTCTACAATTTTAAGTACAAATTTCATCAATAAAAAACACGGAAATTTTAACTTGGAAGGACAACAATTTTTGATTGGAAGTGATTACCAAGGCTTGCGCGGTGCATTTGATGGAAAATGGAATCAGAAGGGATTTAGTGCTATTTGGGATTTTAGTTATTTATCGAGTGATGCAGTGGATAAAAATGAGTTTATTCGTCACAGAGCGGATATTTCTCAAAAAATCGGGCCGATTCGTATTGGATACAAAGACGATCATGAAATCAATAAATTTAAAAGCGATATTTTAAATACCAACAGCTATCAGTTTTTTGATTATCAATTTTACATTGCTAACGGGGATACAAGCAAAAATCAATACCGTGTTTTTTATCGAGAGCGCTATGATCAACGCTCTGACAGTACGCGCTTAAAAGGTGCAGCAAAAGCAACTTCGATAGGAGGAGAAGTGCGTATCAATACATGGAAAAATCAAAAGTTAAATGTGGTTACAAGTTATCGTGAGTTGAAAGTCCAGGACACTTTGCTAATTACCCAAGCTCCGGAAAACACTTTGTTAGGGAGAATTGAACACGATGTCAGTGTATGGAAAGGCGCTCTTTCATTGAATACATTTTATGAAATTGGTTCAGGACTAGAATTGAAGCGTGAATTCTTATACATCGAAGTAAATGCTGGTCAAGGAATTTATACGTGGAACGATTACAACAGTGACGGAATCAAAGATTTGAATGAGTTTGAAATTGCACAATTCGTCGATCAAGCAAAATACATTCGTGTATTTACGCCAAGTAACGAATACGTAAAAACGTATTCCAATGAGTACAATCAATCGATTTATTGGAGACCTGAACGTATTTGGGCTTCGAAAAAGGGAATTTTGAAGTTTTTGTCGCGTTTTTCTGATCAAGCTAGAGCACGTATTAACAGAAAGACAAACGTTTTTGATGGAGCAAATTCGTTTAATCCTTTTAGAACTGGAATTAACGATACGAGTTTAATTTCAACAACTTCGAACTTGAGAAATACGCTGTTTTTCAACCGAACTTCAAGTATTTTTGGCGCAGATTACAGTTTTCAGGATGTGCGAACGAAATCGCTTCTGGCAAGTGGATTTGACTCAAGGTCAGATCAGTATCATGAAGTTTCATTGCGTTGGAACATCAAACGAAAATTTACGATTAAACTTTCTGGAAAGATGGGTGATAAAGAATCGAGTGCAGATTATACTTCGGGAAGAAATTATCAATTGGCTTATTATTTTGTTGAGCCAAGTTTTATTTATCAACCCAATACAGTTTTCAGAGTCACTTTGGATGGACGAGCATCTGAGAAGAAAAACGCAGAAAATCTTGGTGGTGAACGTTCAACAGTTTATGAATTAGGAACGACGTTTAAACTCAATCAAGCGCAAAAGGGAAGTTTACAAGGTGGATTTAAAATGGTCAACATCACCTATACTGGAATTCAAAATTCTACATTGGGATTTGAAATGTTAGAAGGATTAAAACCGGGACAGAATTACACGTGGAATTTGGGGTATCAACGTTCTATTTCGAAGAATTTGCAATTGTCAATTCAGTACAATGGACGAAAGTCAGAAAACACAAAATTCATTCATGCAGGTGGAATGGAGGTGCGTGCGTTTTTCTAATGTAGACATGTTTTGGGCAACGACAAAGTTGTATTGAACCAAATGGTTTGAAATTTGTACAGAAAAGAAAAACATTCGCTATGAAATTGGAAATCAAAGAACCTTGTCACGAAGATTGGAACAAAATGAAAATTGGGATGATCTCTCGTCATTGCGCTTCCTGCGATAAAAGCGTTATGGATTTTACAAAGATGCACCGGGCAGAAATCATCACCTATATTTTATCAAATCCAAACGATAACGTGTGTGGACGAATGACACGTGACCAATTTGATTTTCATCACGAAGACATTCCAATTTTAATTGAAACGTTGCATAAAACGCGTAATCCAAACCCATTTTTAATCATGGCGTTGGTTTGTTTGAGTTTATCTGCTTGTGCACAGGACCAATCCGGAAATATAAAAACACCACCGGTTATTGAACATACTTTGGGTGAAGTTTCTGTTCCACCAACGAAACAAGACAGTACGAAACAAGATTCTATAGTAAAAACACCGCCTCGACCATTAAAAGGTAAAGTGGTTTGTGAACCAATTGATGTCGGCGAAGTTGAACCCGTTATGGTTGGAGATATTGCTCCTGTTGTTCAAGGAGGAATTGGATTTTATGATCCCGAAGAAGACAATCCAAAAACAGAAAAAGTATTTCAGTTTGCCGAAAAAATGCCTGAATTTAAAGGTGGAATGGATGCGATGTTCAAGTATATTCAAAATAAATTGGAATATCCGAAGTACGAAAAAGAGAACAATATTCAAGGAAACGTTTATGTCCGTTTTGTCGTTGAAGCAGATGGTAGAATCACGCGACCAGAAATCATGAAATCTGTTGAAGGATCTAAAAACTTCAATAAAGAAGTCTTACGAATTGTTAATTCAATGCCTCTTTGGACACCTGGTGAAAATAACGGAACAAAAATTCCGGTGTACATGACATTGCCGTTTCAGTTTCAGGTTAAGTAGGAGCTCAAGACTACAAAAGAAAAGACTTGTTCAACATTTAGAACATTTTTTAGGCTAAAATTCGATTCTTGGATTTTTTTCTATAAATTTCAGATAGAAAATTTCCTATGAAACTATTTATCGCATTTTGTTTATTGTCTTTTGGAATGAATGCGCAGAGCAAGATTAGACCTTTTGTCAAAGCAGGGTTTTATCAAAACTTCCTTTCAGATTTGTGGCTAAATGAAATTGAAATTGGAGGTGGCGCACAATTCAATGACCATTTTTCTTTAGGATTAAACGGTCGTTTTGGTGTACGCGAATTTTCAAGAACCCCTTATAGCAATTTTAAAACCGGAGTTATTTCTCTTGAACCTTCATACCGAATTTTAAGTAATAAGTTTATGTTTAGTCCAGTTATTGCTTATGACGCTGGAATTGAAATAGCCAATAATGTATATGATAAGTACACTGATTTGGAAAATTTTGTTTTGTACTCGTATAAAGATTATGGTCACTATAAAGGTTTAACAGGACTGTATTATGGAAAAGCTAAAATTCTATTGAGTTTTCAAAGAATGGGATTGGAGGTTTTGATTGGTGTAACTTACGGGACTTATATTTTTCAATATTACAGTTATAATTATACTACTTATAAGCAGATTTATTACGCTAAACATCTTGAATATGGTATCGGTTATGAAATGTCATTAAAATATACATTCCCAATGAAAAAGGAGAAGAAAATCAAGGAAGTAAATTGAAAAACAAAAAAAGCTATCCAACTAATGTATAGTATTAGACGTTATTGATATAAGAATATTTAAATGAAATATACAGTATTGGTATTTAGTATAGTTTTCCTAGCGGGATGTAAAAAGGTCAAGTTCACATCTGATCAAAAGGAATGTGTGGGTGATTATGAGTGGGCGTATTCTACATCAGAAGTGGATGCTACTGTTTCTCAAAATGAATCCGCGGACTTTTATGGTATTAGAATTAAGGATAAAACTGGAATAACGATTTATAAAAATGGTAAGAAAGAATTTACAGGATTTATTACACAGATCGATCAATACTATGATGGTTATCGATTAAAATTTGAATCGAATGAAAAACTGTTCTATTTAATTTTTGAAAATGAAATGATAATGTTAGAGGATTATCCATTAGAAGATTATAAAAATTTTTATATAAGGAAATGAGAATAATCTATTTTTTAAGTGTAATTGTATTATTTGGATGTAATAAATTTAAACATGCAGATTTGAGTAATTCTGGATGTGAACTTTGTGGTTATGCCAAATCTTTAGAAGGTGAGTACCGTGGTTATATGTATAGTGCTAATTCGAATATAAGTGATTCTATTTCAATATTTATTGAACAGGTATTTATCGGAGAAAGTAAGGTACAAGACTCTTTAGTCATGCAATTAAAAATGACATATGTCCAAGATAATAAGCCACCTATAATTGACACTCTTCGGATTAATAATAATAGAGGTAAAACAATGGATTATAGTTATTATGATAATGCAAAACCTAGAGAATGGGTTTTTAATATTAATTCAACTGAAATAGAAATAGATACGCATATTAAATATTTCAATTCAACTGTTATGTGGCGAGCAGGCACCTTTTACAAACAATAACACTTACTTCTTCCTAAAATAAATCCGAATCGGAATACCAGTAAAGTTATATTCCTCTCTCAATCTGTTTTCCAAAAACCGTTTGTAACTGTCTGGAATGTATTGAGGTAGATTACAGAAAAAGGCAAACGATGGCGAGTGCGTTGGTAATTGCTGAACGTATTTAATTTTGACGTATTTTCCTTTTGTTGATGGAGGCGGGGTTGCTTCAATTATACCCAGCATTAATTCATTCAATTTAGAAGTTTGAATTTTACGAACTCTATTTTCGTAAACATCCATCGCTGTTTCAATTGCTTTATGCAGACGCTGTTTTGTAACCGTAGAAGTAAAAATAATTGGAACATCTCTGAACGGTGCCAACTGTTCACGCACTTTTTCTTCGTATTCCAACATCGTTTTATGGTCTTTCTCAACCAAATCCCACTTATTAATCAATACTACAACTCCTTTTGAGTTCTTTTCAATCATATAGAAAATGGTCAAATCTTGCTTTTGAATACCTTCTTCCGCGTCGACCATAAAAATACACACATCCGAAGTTTCAATAGCTTTCACAGATCGAAGTACAGAATAGTATTCAATGTCCTCATGTACTTTGGCTTGTTTACGAATTCCCGCAGTATCAATGAGCATGAAATCAAAACCAAAGGCGTTGTAGCGCGTGTTGATTGTGTCTCTCGTCGTACCAGAAATTGGCGTTACAATGTTTCTTTCTTGCCCTGTTAATGCGTTAATCAATGAAGATTTACCAACGTTTGGTTTTCCAACTATTGCAATTCGTGGTAATCCGTCTTTATCGCGCACGCTTGTATCTTCTTTGTCAAATTCCTTAACGATTTCGTCCAGAATTTCACCCGTTCCACTTCCATTGGTTGCGGAAATATCAAATACTTCACCCAAACCAAGTGACCAGAATTCTGCCGATAAACCAACACGTTGCGTATTATCCACTTTATTGGCTGCAATAAATACTTTTTTCTTTGATTTTCGTAACATTCCTGCCACAACTTCGTCCAAATCAACAATTCCCGTAGTAACGTCTAACATGAAAATTATTACATGTGCCTCATCAATTGCAATTTCTACTTGTTTGCGAATTTCCTCTTCAAAAATATCGTCAGAACCCTTTACATATCCACCAGTATCAATCACCGAAAAATCAACACCAACCCATTCACCTCTTCCATAAATTCGGTCACGCGTAACTCCACTTACTTCCTTAACGATTGCTGTTTTAGATTCTGTTAGTCGATTAAAAAGTGTTGATTTCCCTACATTTGGGCGTCCAACAATTGCGATTATATTACTCATGTTATTTAAATTACAGATTACAGATTGGCAAATTGCAGATTAATTTGAAATCTGTAATTTGCAATTTGTAATTCAGTTCTAGTATCCGTATTTTTTCAGTTTTTGTTCAGAACCCCTCCAGTCTTTATCGACTTTTACGAAGGTTTCTAAGAACACTTTTTTATCAATAAATTTTTCCATTTCGATGCGAGCTTCGCGACCAACGCGTTTCAGCATTTCGCCACCTTTACCGATTATAATTCCCTTTTGAGAATCGCGTTCAACAATGATGAGTGCTCGAATTCGAACTATATCCTCTTCTTCCAAGTATTCTTCAATTTCAACTTGAGTTGAATATGGAATTTCTTTTTTGCAATGGATGAAAATCTTTTCACGAATCATCTCAGAGATGAAAAATCGCATTGGTCTATCCGAAATAGCCTCTTTATCAAAATATGGAGGACTTTCAGGAATATGTGCTAAAATCTGCTCCCAAACTCCATCAATATTAAATCCGTGCAATGCCGAAATAGGAAAGACGTTTGCTTTTGGTAAACGCGATTGCCAATATTCGAGTTTTTCTTTTACTTGTTCCTGGTCAGAAAGATCCATTTTATTTATAAGACACAGCACCGGAACTTCCAATTTTTGAATTCGTTCTAATGTTTCTTTGTGATTCATCTCTGTTTCTTTGACATCCGTAATAAACAGCAAAACATCAGCGTCTGAAATAGAAGCGTTTACATAACCCATCATGCTGTCATGTAGTTTATACGCTGAATTTACAACACCCGGAGTATCGGAAAAAACGATTTGAGATTCATCCGTATTTACAATGCCAAGTATACGATGTCGAGTGGTTTGTGCTTTCGATGTTACAATCGACAATTTTTCCCCCACTAGTCTATTCATCAACGTCGATTTACCAACGTTTGGACTTCCAACAATATTTACGAAACCAGATTTATGCGCCATCTCTCAAGATTTGAGGTGCAAAGCTACGGAATTTAATGCAGTATTAGTTATTAAGCGTTTAAGACTTCAACTTATTGCAATTGGTTGACTAGTGTGAATACAAATTCAACGAAAATTGGTTAAAGAAAAAGCGCGAATTTGATAATCCGCGCTTGCATTTGTTTTACCTTGGTTTCTTTGTCCCACTCGAGTTTCTTTGCGGTGAACTCGTTGAGCGACTTGGTTGTGAACTTGAAGGCTGACGTGTTGAACTTGGTGTTGACGTTCGTTGAGGAGTTCGTTGAACAGGTGCTGGGCTCGTTCGAGTTTGCGGTGTTCTTGTACTCTGAGGACTTCTCGTAGTTGAATGTGTACTTCGAGTTGTTGTCTGATTTCTATTTGGTGAATCAACAGTTGAACGCGTTGATGGAGTATTTCCATGGGTTACAGTTCGGTTCGTTGGTGCATTCCTTCCTTCAATTGTTCTCATTGGAGCTGTGTCAACTTTTCTTATTTCACGTTGATTAGAATTCTGTTTTAAAGTGCCATCAATCTTTTGCGCTTGTAAATTCTTAATTTGAGCTTCATTCATTGCTTTCTTATTCACAGGTAAACTTTGTTGTGCGGTTTTGTGCATATGGCTGTTATAATAAGTATGAGAATAACTTTTATGGCCATAATAGTGATGATGCGCATGATATGATCTGTAATACCCACAATGTCTGTAATGTGCATGATATGGATAAACGTAACCGTAATAAACATCCCAGCTATAAGGTCTCCATCTGTGGTGCCAATGCGGATAGAATCCATAGTACCAAGGTGAAACGTATACTACGTAAGTGGGTCCATAAATATATTGAACACTTGACCACGAATTGGCATTATACGCCATTTTTGCGTTGTCCGTAACGGGCTCCACGATGAAATCTCTTCCGTATAATGCTTCATCACCAACAATTTGGACAACCGTTTTATCATCTTTTCTATCCAATTCAATTACAGCAACATCCTGTATCTCATCAGAACTAAATGCAACTTGTAATGTAATTAAATGCGCGTTGTCTTTCACATAATCCACCACACGTATATAATCCACAAAGCCATCTTCGTTTAAATCTAAATTATTGATGTTTGATTTTTCAGAGTTTAATTTATTTTCAAAGTCTTCAACACTTTTTGAGTCTTTAAATAATTCTAAAACAGCATTCAAGTCTAAATTATCACCAGGCATTTTTCCATCAGCTGCAAATGAAAAGCTTGTTAGTGAATAAAAGACGAGTCCGATAATTAATGTAATTGCTTTCATGACGTTTGTTTTTTAAATTCTATTGTTTGACCGATTAACTTTTAAAAGGTTTAATCACATAGAGACAATTCCTGTGCCATCTCCCTAAGATACGACTAATTAATTAAATCTTAAATTCGCATAATAGGGTTATTATGATGATAAACGAAGAATTCATACGAAAGATTATACATGTTGATATGGATGCTTTTTATGCTTCGGTGGAACAAATGGACGATCCATCACTTCGAGGAAAGCCAATTGCAGTGGGAGGAAGCAGAGAGAGAGGAGTTGTGGCAGCAGCTAGTTATGAAGCCCGAAACTTTGGCGTTAAGTCCGCTATGTCTAGTGCAATGGCGGCTAGAAGATGCCCAGAGTTAATTTTTGTTAAACCGCGATTTGAGCGCTACAAAGAGATTTCAAATCAAATCCGAGCTATTTTTTATGATTTTACTGATTTAGTGGAACCATTGTCGCTGGATGAAGCATTTTTGGATGTTACTGAAAATAAAATGAACAATCCGTCAGCAAGTTTGTTGGCTGAAGAGATCCGAAGAAGAATTAAAGAAGAAGTAGGATTGAATGCTTCAGCTGGTATTTCAATAAATAAATTCACTGCGAAAATTGCATCTGACATCAATAAACCAAATGGTCAAAAAACAATTCCACCTGAAGATGTTTTAGTCTTTTTGGAGCAGCTACCCATTGAAAAATTCTTTGGGGTTGGAAAAGTAACTGCTGCTAAAATGAACAAACATGGGATTTTCACTGGTAAGCAATTAAAAGAAATGTCTTTGGAGTATTTAACAACGCATTTTGGTAAATCTGGAATACATTTTTACAACATTGTGCGCGGAGAGCAGAACAGCGAAGTGAAACCAGATCGAATTCGTAAATCCATAGCCGCAGAGCGAACCTTTAATAAAGATTTAAGCTCGTCTCATTTTATGATAGAACAACTGGACAAAATTGCTGACGAATTGGAACGAAGACTTGTGAAATCGAAAGTTAAGGGAAAAACGATTACCATAAAACTAAAATTCTCTGACTTTACACAACAAACTAGAAGCAGAACAGTGAATGATTTTATTTCGTTAAAAAAAGAGTTCTTTCCTATTGTAAAAGATTTAATTTTTCAGGAAGAGCCAAAACAATCGGTGCGATTGTTAGGGATTTCTCTTACTAAATTAGATAATGAAGTAGATACTAAAATGATTTCAGTTCAATTAAAAATGGAGTTTTAGAACTGCAAATACACGAATGGTGGTTGTTCTGCCCCAAGTGCTTGATATATTAAAACAACAATAACCGCAACAGAAATAGCTTGGATCGGAATAGGCAAAGCTGTATATGCTTTTTCCCATAACTCTTTCACATTATCAGGTAACCAGTGAATAATAAAACCAATTAACATTACCCAAAATACTTTGTCGTACGTAACCAAAACTTTTACGAAAAGATCCCATGTAAATTCGAAGTGATTCCATATTTGATCTAACATCACTAATGGTAAGCCATCGTCCTCCAACTTAAACCAAATACGGGTGAATGTAATAAAGTTAAACGTAATGAATATTTTCCAAAAGTGAGCAATCCATGATTTACTGTTCTCGTAAAAGCTTATTTTACTCCAATATTTGTAAATAAGTAAAGCACAACCGTTCATTGCGCCCCAAATAACAAAATTTTCACTTGGGCCATGCCACAAACCTCCAACTACCATTGTAATGATGAGGTTTAAATCGCGGTGCACGTAACGTTTGAAATCTTTTATGGTGAACATTCCGATAATATAGACAATTGTTAATCCTCCATACACGTAAAGTAATTCATACCATTGGGTAATAAAAATCAGAAAAGTAAAAATCAGAAAAATGGCAATGTATGATCCAACGCTACCTGTTCTGTTTCCTCCAAGTGGGATGTATAAATAATCCTTCAACCATGAACCTAAAGAAATATGCCATCTTCTCCAGAAGTCTGCCACGTTTACGGCTTTATATGGTGAATTGAAATTTGGTTTTAACTTGAACCCCATTAAACGCGAAAGTCCAATTGCAATATCTGTATATCCAGAAAAATCGGCGTAAATGTGTAGTGAATAAGCCCACATTGCCAATACACTAACGAAACCAGGATAGGCTTCGGGAGTAAAGACAATAATGTCAATGAAGTGCATCAGAATAAAATCCGCGATTACAATTTTTTTAACTAATCCTTTAACAATTTGTATAACTGCCCAACTAAACTCTTGCTTATCGAGTTGATAAGGTTCACGAATTTGAGGAATAAAATCACGTGCTCTAACGATTGGTCCCATCACCAATTGAGGAAAAAAGGTCACGAAAAAAGTATAGTCAAAAAAGTTTTTTACGGGTTCAATTTCTTTTCTATAAATGTCAACTACATAACTAATATTTTGAAAAGTGAAGAATGAAACTCCGACTGGTAGAAGTATTTTTTCGACAAAAGTTCCGTCTCCAAAAAAGCCATTTCCAAATTGAGCAAAATGGTTGACGAGTTCGAAACTTGTACCAAACATGTCGTTGAACGAGTCAGTGAAGAAATACGCGTACTTAAAGTAACCTAGAATTAATAGATTGAATATTGCGGATATAGCGATAATCCATTTACGTTTTTTATCACTTTGGGAATTGAAAATTCGCTTCCCGAGAAAATAATTGTACCAAACACTAATGAGTAGGAGCAGAACATAAAGTCCTGAAGTTTTGTAAAAGAAAAATGCACTAACGGCAGTCAAAAAGATACTTCTTACCAATTTGTTCTTATGCAAAAAGGAGAAGAGAATCATGACTAGAAGAAAGAATAGCCAAAAGTCTAGCTTTGTAAAAACCAGTGAACTTCCATCACCAACTTCAAACGAAAAGATATTCCAAAGTCTTTCCATTTTATTCTAAAGTGTTATTTAATTGCATTTGATCCATGTATTTTAAAAATGCGTCAATGTATAATTCTCCTTTGAAGTGATAGCCTGGAAATGAAAAGTGAATCATATCACTCTGCATTAAACCATGATTTTTCCAGGTTTTACTGGAGCCTAATTCACCCATTAATCCATACAAGTCCCAAACTGCCATTTGGTACTTTTCAGCCAATTCAATAATTACTTCTCTCTCGCGAGCAATATTTTTGTTTAAGTATCTTCTTCGATAATATGAATCGTTTGGAACAGTTAAAAGTAAGGCACACTTTGGATTTGCGCGCAACGCTATCTGCATCATTTTCTCTAAGTTTCTCTTGTAAACTTCTGGCCGAAAATCAGCATAAGGGACATTGCCATCGTTTGTACCAACCGAATACGCGAAAAAATCAGGTGGATACGTTTTAAGTTGTTCTTCAAATTTTATATTGTCCAAATATGTATATAGTCCAGCACCATTTACACCGATTGAAGTATAGGAAATTCCTGGGTCATCATTCATCATTAAGAAACCATAAATTTCCAGATCTGGAGCTTCTTTTTGTAAACGCGCAATTTGTAAATCCATAGAATCTAATGGATCGGTGAAATAGATATCGGAATAACCTTTTTCCTTATTTTGAGTGATTTTTTCAACGAGCAATTCATCTTCACCAAAGTGCATCCAAAATGGAAATTCGCCTATGTTATGGAAGATTCTTAAATGGTTGAATTCAGGCCTTACCTTTGTTCTATCGTGATGAAAATAAATTTGTATTGAGGAATCTGCACATGTTATTGCATAGCCTAAAATTCCGTAATCGATGTCAACTTTACTAGGTCGTTGCGTAACACTTCTGTATGGAGTCCATGAGTTTGGCGATTTAAACTCGTAGTTTCCAGGGTTGTTCGTTTTGGCTAAATCGAACGGAAATACCCACCCACGTTCACCTGAAATACCATCCCAACGTGTTTGTAGGTACATTCTCACGTCATTCGTATAAATATCAGCTTGGAGATGCGAGCCGCCAATATGGTAGAAATTAAGTTTCCCTTTTTTTGTGGTTATGAGCTGATTGAGTTTTGAATATAAATGTTCAAAATTTGGACTTTCTTTTGTATAAAATCGGTAGTTATTTTTACTGTAGTCTACGAAAGAATGAACGTTCCTCATGTTCGTATCCATATCCCTAAAATCAGGAAATACGTACGAGCTTAACGAATCATTTTTCTTTTTGATGATGGAATCATTTTGACCAACTGCGGTAAACACAATTGACACGACAAAGGATATGTTTAAAATGAATTTCAATTAATGGTTATTTTTCCATTTGGCAAATTCAGCAATAAAAGCATCATAAAACATTTGTGATGCAACTTTTGCGCCACCGTTACTGAAGTGGATATAGTCTTTTCCTGCCAATCCTTTATCAACCCATGAAGGCATCGAATTGTAGCCGCCCATTCCCGCATACAAATTCCAATAGGCGCTACCTGTTGATTTGGTTGCTTCCATCATTTGCTCAACGCAATAAGGTAGGAATTTGTAAGTAGAATAAATGCCTTCGTTCAAGCTGGACATATCGCTTGGCCCAATAACGATAACCATAGCACCTGGATTCAGAGCTTTAACAGTGTTAATTTGACTTTTAAAGAAACTCGCGAAATTACGAACTGAGGCGCTGTCTTTGAAAAAAGGAACCGAGTTTCCACCAAACTGCATTATCACGAGTTTTGTATTTAACTCATCGTACATTTTTTTCATTACAGTTTGATTCATGGCTCTAAATACCGTTCCACTTGACCCACGCATTCCAATGTTTGAAACTTGAACGCCATAATCACCTTCTAGAGAAAAGCCACAAATGTTGGGACTTACTTTTCCTTTGAATTCAAATTTTAATTTTGGCGTATTTGGAAAGGAGAGCTTTACGGTATGTTGTGCACCGTCTGTTCGTAGTTGTTCTTCATGGATTAAATTCCCATCTTGATAAACTTTAAGTAATGTAGGTGCTATGCAACTGTTGTAATGCATTTTGACATTGTTGTATGAACGTGCACGCTCATATGCGCTAGCTGATGGACTAATTTCTATCCAACCGGTCTTTTCTGGAAGTGTATCTAACTTTATCAAACTATCCAGTTTATAATCTGGTGTAAATCTAGAAGCAGATGCCATTACACCGTATTTCGAATTTTTTAATTTTTCTTTACCAAATGCGATGTAACGCTGAAAATTTTCAGAATACGATTGCTTAAATGTAATTGTGCTATAGACATTTGTAGCTGGAATTAAGCCAGGCCCATTTCCACCGAATTGGTTTTGAATTTTTTGACGAATATACGATGTCATACGATCGCCTTCAATTTGCGAATCTCCGTAATGTAAAATGGAAATTTTCTTTTTTGATTCAGCCACAGCATCCAAAATTTCAAAAAAAGCATGTAGGTTTTGTCTCCCATTGTCATTCATTTGTAATTCAGTAGAAGAATTTTCATTCAGTGGACCACCATTGGGTGCGCCAAGGTTTCCATTTGAACCATTCTTATGCGTCATCAATGGATCACTATTCGAATCCATCATTGTTGTATCAACCGCCATAAGAATGTCGGTAATATCCGTCTTTTCTTGTTTTTGCGGATGGTAAAATTGTTCTTGTGATAAGAATTTAATTGGATTCCCAGCGATTTTCCAACCGTCTTCTGGAATGAAATACACTATAGGTGAAAGAAGGATCAAAATCCCCAAAATATAGAGTGTAACTTGATATGGTTTTATTTCTTTCAAATGGCGCTGTTTAATTGACTGTAAAAATAATCAGTCCTTTGATTTTTTGGGAGTGAAAGGGAGTTATTTATTAAGAATTTCTAGGTGAAAACTATTGATGCTGTCTCTTATACACATCTGACGCTGCCGACGATCTACTCTGTGTAG
>CAJXRM010000031.1 GCA_913059205.1 uncultured Flavobacteriales bacterium | reverse complement strand
AAGGGTTGGGCTGTTCGCCCATTAAAGTGGCACGCGAGCTGGGTTCAGAACGTCGTGAGACAGTTCGGTCCCTATCTGTTGTGGGCGTTAGAAATTTGAGAGGACCTGCCTCTAGTACGAGAGGACCGGGGTGGACGAACCTCTAGTGTACCTGTTGTGGCGCCAGCTGCATCGCAGGGTAGCTACGTTCGGATGAGATAAGCGCTGAAAGCATCTAAGCACGAAACTCGCCTCAAGATGAGATTTCTTTTAAGGGCCGTAGAAGACTACTACGTTGATAGGTCACAGGTGTAAAGACAGTAATGTCACAGCCGAGTGATACTAATTACCCGTAGACTTATAGTTTCTCAAATTTTATAAAATTATTACTTCAATCGTCCAGTTGTCAAGACTTTAAGATATTTGACTGTCTAATTAAAAATGCAGTCGACAATTTTAGGTGTTTATAGCAGTAAGGTCCACCTCTTCCCATTCCGAACAGAGAAGTTAAGCCTACTTGCGCTGATGGTACTGCCCTTTTGAGGGTGGGAGAGTAAGTCGACGCCGCTTTTATAAAGCCCCTCCATGTATTTGGTGGGGCTTTTTTTATGAATGAAAAATTTCTAAATCAAATTTTAACCCTTTCATTAGATAGATTTCATATGTTGAGTATTCTTCTTCGAAAGTTTTATGTGCGAAAGTTCTGTGGTAAATCGACCAAACATGTACTATACAGTTCACTTTAGAATAAAGATGAGCTTGATTCTTTACAGCTATGTACTATTTTTTGATTTAATGAAAATTGATTGCAATGTGAAGTGATTCAATTGATGTTCTTAACAAAAAGTAAATGCAATCATAGTTGTAATTTCGCTTTATTGAAATGCAACAAATTTAAAAAGGGAATTATTTCTTTACCTTATCTAGACTAAAGATAAAAGTACTACCTACGTCAATGGTACTTCTAACACTAATTGATTGATTATGTGACTCAAGAATGTGTTTTACAATTGCTAGCCCTAGACCCGAACCACCTTCTTTTCTATTGCGACTTTTTTCGACTCGATAAAAACGTTCAAAGAGTCGAGGCAATTCTGCCTCATCGATTCCTGGACCATTATCTGAAACTTCAATAGTTACGATATCATTCATTAAATAAAACCGGACGACTGTCGTTCCTTTCTTATTTCCGTAATCAATTGAATTCCCGATTAAATTCATTAAAACTTGAGTTATTTTTCGCTTGTCTGCTTTAACTTTAATTCGATCATATTCTTTCGCGAATTTTAATTCAATCTTTTTTGATTCAGCACGTAATTCCAGTTCTTTAAAAACATCTTCAACCAATTCTACTATATCAAAAGATGTCAATTCTAACTCAATTTGATTGACTTCCATTTTCGTAATATTGTCCAAGTCTTCGAGTAAAAGTGTCATTCGTTCAGTTGCATTAGAAGCTCGTTCAAGAAATTTTCGATTTACAGTTTTATCCTCTAAACCTCCTTCCAATAGAGTTAAAATATATCCTTGAATAGAAAAGACAGGAGTCTTTAATTCGTGCGCAAGATTTCCTAAAAACTCTCTCCTAAATGCTTCTTGCTCTTTTAATTTAGATATTTCACTAATTTTTTCATCAGTCCATTTTTTTGTTTCGAATTCAGCTTGTGCAATTAAATCATCATGAAGGTTGAAGCTTGCACTTCCATTTGGTTCAAACTTCCCTTTTCTAATTGTCCGATACAATATTTTTAACTTTTCAGTGATAAAAATTTTAATAAAAAAATAAAAAGTAACATATGAAAAAAGCCCAATTATCAGTGGACTAATAAAGAGTACTTTAGAATTAATTTCAAAGAAAAAATTTAAAATCATCAAAATTAAAAGGCTGAATAAGCCTATTGCGATGCTGCCACTAAGTACGATATATGCGGGTTTCAAATTTCTCAAAATTCTTCAAATGTATATCCAACTCCTTTTATAGTGCGAATATAGTCATTCCCGATTTTTTCTCTCAATTTTCTAATATGAACATCAATTGTTCTTTCGCCAACAATAGCTTCATCGCCCCAAACTGTTTTTAAGATTTGATCCCTAGAATACACTTTACCGGGTCTTGTAGCGAGCAATTCAAGAAGTTCAAATTCTTTTTTAGGAAGAATCATACTTTTACCAGATAGTTGGATAATGTATTTTTCTCTATCAATTGATAGCTTCGAGCTACTTACTTCTGGTTCCATTTTGTCAATTCTTCTGAAAAGGGATTCAACTTTACTCACAAGAAGTCTTGGGCGAATGGGTTTTGGTATATAATCGTCTGCGCCTGCCTCAAATCCTGCAATTTGTGAATAATCTTCAGCTCTTGAAGTAAGAAATACGATTAAAGGTTGTTCGATTTGAAGTTCGTTTCGAATTATTTGACAAGCTTCAATACCGTCCATTTGAGGCATCATTACATCTAGTATTATTAAAGATGGTGAATAATCTTTTGCTAACTGAATTCCTGTTAGAGCGTTGTTACTTGTATAAACTTTGTAGCCTTCTTTTTTGAGATTATACGAAAGGAACTCTAAAATATCCTCATCATCATCAATCAACAGAATAGTCTTTGTTTTAATTGGTGCCATATCAATCATTATTTGAAGTCAAAGATAGATTCTCGTTAAGCGTAAACGAAAAAAATCAAGTTACTCTTATGTTATTAATTATACATCATTTGTTACGTTAACCTTAACAATTAAACCAATTTCATTACTAACGCTTGAAAAAATGAAAACCTTTTGGTAATGAGTTAATATTAAGTTAATACAAACTTGATTGATTGTTAAAGTTTAGAAAAGCTGCAAATTACATTTAGATCGGATATTTGCATTAACAAAAACGATAAAACAAAAAAGATGAAATTAAACAATCTTAAATTCGGTATGATTGCAATGATCACAGTATTTTCTTTAACTGCTGTTTCTTGCCAAAAAAGAGGATGTACTGATGAAACCGCGAAAAATTTTAACAGTAATGCAAAAAAGGACGATGGGACCTGTCTTTTTGACGAAGATGAAATAGATGCTATAGTTAAGACAGGTGCTATAACATCGAATGAAATTTGGACTTCAAACAATGTCTATGTTATTAAAGGAAAAGTTGTAGTAGAGAGTGGTGTTACTTTAACGATTCAAGAAGGAACGATAATAAAAGGTGATGAAGGACAAGGAACATTGGCTTCAGCTTTGATAATTGCGCAAGGAGCAAAACTTAATGCAGTAGGTACTGTTTCAAAACCAATTATTTTCACTTCGATTCTAGATAATATTCGTCCTGGTCAATTGTCAGGGTCTAATTTGGATCAAAACAATCAAGGACTATGGGGAGGTATTATTATTCTAGGTTATGCGCCAATCTCTGCGGCTGATGGTGATGTTTTAGCTCAAGTCGAAGGAATCCCTGCAACAGACGCATTCGGAGCATATGGAGGATCCAACCCTTCAGATGACTCTGGTGATTTAGCATACATTTCTATCCGACATGGCGGAGCCTTGATTGGGGCTGGAAACGAAATAAACGGATTAACATTAGGAGGTGTTGGTTCAGGAACATCGATTTCAAATATAGAAGTCGTATCAAACCTCGACGATGGAATTGAATTTTTTGGAGGTACAGTAAACGTTTCGAACGTGTTGATTGGCTTTCAAGGAGATGACGGAATTGATATAGATATGAACTATGCAGGAACAGTTTCGAATTTTGTAATTGTTAATGGATCTAATTCGGATGTGGCGTTAGAAATAGACGGTCCTGAAGGAACAACCAATACTTCTGGCTTGTTTAACTTAATCAATGGAACTTGTTACACATACGGAGGTTCAGGTGCATCGGGTGATTTCAAATCGAAAGCTCAAGGTACAGTAACGAATGTAAAATTTGGAGTCGCAAAAATAAGAGCATCCTACCAGAACTCATGCGTAGATCCTAAAACGGATGCCTTCACTTATTTAACAGCAAGTAGTCCTAAACTGATTTTTACGGGATCTGAATTTTCAAGCATATCTGTTTATACTGCTTCGGATGATGGAGGTAACCCGGCAACTGGCTGTAGCGTTTTTTCGGCAGACCAATCTGCCGCTGAAGCTGTGATGACATCTATTCCTGCAACAGGATTCAGTGCATCATCATTTATGTCATGGACGTGGTCAGGAGTAAACGGAAAACTGTAAAAATCACATAACATTTTAATAACCTTTTATTAGCAAATGTCCACCCAATTGAGGTGGACATTTGCTATACCTTTGTAGTGTAAAAAAATAAATTCATACGTATGTTGAGTAAAATAGTGGCTTTTTTAATAGTAGTTTCATCAATAGGAATAATATATAGCCAAGGAACAATTAAAGGTATTGTTACTGATAATAGTAATGGATCACCAATTCCTTTTGCTAAAGTCAAAATCCAAGGGGTTAATGTAGGAGCGAACACCGATTTTGATGGAGCTTATCAAGTTAATGTTGAAGCAGGAACATATGAATTAGTGTTTTCCATGTCATCTGAAGGCTTTATAGATTTTATTCAGGAAGTTACAGTAAAAGATGCGGAGGTGATTACGGTCAATGCATCACTTTCGAAGGATCAGAAGGTAGTTGAAATTGGAGAAATGAAGGTTACGGCGAATAGAATCGAAGGCGCTAAAACTGTTGCTGCAGATGATGCAAGAAGAAGAGATGAAAAAGGAGCTACTGAAGGAGTAACGACGGAACAAATGAAAGAAAGAGGTGTTACTACCGCAGTAGAGGCGGTTCAAATGGCTCCTGGTTTATCTGTTGAAGATGGAAAAAGTGTCTACGTACGTGGATTGGGAGATCGTTATACTAAAACAATATTAAATGGAATGGAAATTCCTGGATTGGACCCTGATAGGAATTCAGTACAAATGGATATTTTCCCAGCGTCAGTTATTGATAACATCACAGTATATAAAACATTTACACCAAATATGTCAGGAGATTTCACTGGTGGATTAGTCGATATTACGACCAAAGATTTCCCTAATGATCGAACCTTATATGTTAACGTTGGGCTTGGTTACAATTCTGTTGCAACATTTAATAAAGATTATTACTCTTATCAAGGAGGAAAACTTGACTTTCTTGGTTTTGACGATGGAACAAGAGCCTTACCTTTAAGAGAAACAGATAAATTACCACACCCAGTTTTAGGAGAGGATATTTTAGAGACAAGAACGCGCATGTTTGGTCAGGTAATGGCTACAGAAAACTCAAATAACTTCTTAAACCAGAATTATTCACTATCATTCGGAGATAAAAAGGCATTTAAAAAGTCAAAAGCAATTTACGGTTATAATATTGTTGCCAATTATAGAAATACACATACTTTTTATGAAGATGTGCGCTATAGTGAGTTTAGAAAGGTTTATGATGACAATGGTAATCCAGTAAATCAGATTGATAAATGGCGAGAATCAACAGGTTCTTTATCAGAAAATGATGTGATTTGGACAACCCTAGTAAGTCAATCATTTAAAATAAGAAGATCAAAAATTTCATTAGCATTGTTTCATACACAAAATGGAAAATCATCAGCTGCAAGATTAACAGATGGAAATTTTGAACAAAATCCGTCTACCCTTGTTAAACAGAGTTTACAATATACGCAGCGATCGGTGTCGAATGCAAATCTTTCTGGGCGTCACTTTTTAGATAGTCTTGGTAAATGGAAGGTAGATTGGAAACTCAGCCCAACTTATTCTTTAATAAAGGATCCAGATATTCGTTCAACTGCCTTAGAACAAGTTACAGATATTGATGGAAATGTGTCGTACATGTATACACCAGCGGTAGGGTCTGAAATCAGACGTATTTGGAGATCTTTAAACGAATACAGTTTAAGCGGTCGAGTTGATTTGAGCAAGAAATATACTTTCTCCAAACTCGTCAAAGATAATGGTAAACCTAAATTAGCATCATGGGCTGGGCGAGAAAGAGAACTTTCATTTGGTGTATTGAACACTTACAAAAACAGAAGTTTTAAAGTATTGGACTATTTATTTGATGTTGAAAATGCATCGGAATATAGTGTTGATCCCAATTGGTATTTTCAAGATGAAAACATATGGACTCCAGAATCAGACACAGGAACTTATGCTAAAGGAAATAGAGAACCTGCAAATACATATTATGCATCTCAAAATGTTATGGGAGCATATATTATGAACGAAGCTCCTTTGTCAGATCGTTTTACTGCAACTTATGGAGTAAGGTTAGAAAATGCCCAGAATTGGTACTCAGGACAAAATAATACAGGTACTGTTGTGTACAACGATGAGTTAGTATTGAATGAGCTTTCTGTTTTACCATCAATAAATATGGTTTATAAAATTGAAAAAAAATCAGATAGTCTGCATTATGCACGATATACAAATATAAGAGGAGCATACGCAACAACTGTAGCAAGACCTTCGTTCAAAGAAAAATCGATTGCTCAAATTTATGACCCGATTCAAGGCAGAACTTTTAACGGTAATATCGATTTGAAGCAAACTACAATTTACAATGCAGATTTAAGATGGGAGTACTTCTTCGGAAGAACAGAGCTGATTTCAGCAAGTGCTTTTTATAAAAGATTTATTGATCCGATAGAATTGATTGCTTTTAATTCTGCTCCTAACGAAACACAACCGATAAACTCTGGTGAGGCGGATATTTACGGAGCTGAAATTGAAATTAGAAAAGCCATTGGTTTTAATCGAAGAGGAAAAGAGCACATTAACTTTATGATAGGAGCAAATTTCACTTATGTGGTTTCAAGAATTGACATGAATCAAGTTCAAATTTCTACAGGGGGAGTAACACAAACAGAAAAAGAAATTAGAGAAATCAATAAAAGAGAAGGTGAAACTATTGGAAACTATAGGCCAATGTACGGTCAATCACCTTATATCGTAAATGCATTCGTTTCTTTTAGAAATGATTCACTTGGCTTGAACGTGAACTTGAGTTACAATGTACAAGGAAAAAAACTAGCGGTTATAGGAGTCGGAAGTGTTCCTGATGTGTACGAACAACCATTTCATAGTTTAAACTTAAAAGTCTCAAAAACGATTGGTAAAGAAAAAAGATGGAATGCGAGTTTAACAGCGAGCAATATTCTCATGAGTGTTAGACAAAAACACTATGAATCATACAATTCTGATAGCCAAGTATATGATTACTTTAATCAAGGGATGACTATTTCTGGATCAATATCATACACCTTGGAAGGAAGGGATAAATAGAATATATTTATTAATAAATCTGACCCGACTTCTCCAATCCAAGGAAAGTCGGGTTTTTTTATTTTTAGTAGTTCATTTCTGTTGTAGAATCACTTGGAAGATTCACAATTAAATCCATTCTATTTTTTAGTTTTTGGAAATTTTCGTTTTCTTTTCTTTGTACAAGATGAAACATATTAAACGCACGACATTAGGTTCGTTAATATTATTTTGTTACATTTAATTTAATACGCTACTTAACTAGCATTGAAATTCAAAATTTGTGAAAGTGCTTAAATCGAAACTACTTCAAATTGTGTTAATGATTTTCATTAGTCAATTGTCTTATTCTCAAGATGTATGGCTTCAGAATCATTTCTCGCCTAATAGTGGATGCGTACTGAGTAATTCTGAACTGGTGAATGTTTTAATTAACAACAATTCAGGTTCTTTTATTCCTTCAAATTCCATAACCGTGAGTTATACAATCGATGCTGGCCCCACAACTTCAGAATTGTTGGGTGTAAATCTTGCCTCTGGTGCAACTTGGAATTTCACATTTGGAACCAACGCAAACCTTTCTGCATGTGGACCTCATGCAGTTAAAGTATGGGTTAATTTAGCAACTGACCCTAATCCACTGAATGATACACTCAATTGGATAGTTCAAAATGATTGCATAATTGTTCCTGGAAATGTAACGAATGATGCTGTTGTATGCTCTGGAATTAATTCGGACATATTGAATTTAGTCGGCTGGACAAATGGTTCTATTTCTAACTGGCAGTACTCTGAGAATGCTGGATTTAGTTGGACAAATATTGTGAATACGACGACAAATCATTCGTATAATAATTTAACAACGTCGACTCAATATCGAGTTATTCTCGAAGGTGGTTTTTGTCTAGATGATACATCGGGAATAGCTTCAATTACGGTTGATCCGCAACCTGTAGGAGGCACAATAAATTCTTCAACTACGCATTGCGAAACTAGCGCTTCTGGTACTTTAAACCTTGTCGGCTCTTCAGGATCGATTAATTTTTGGGAATATTCTGACGATGGAGGAGCGATTTGGAATCCGATTGCAAATACAACAACCTCGCATATGTATAGTGGTTTGACAACTGAAACGTGGTACCGTGCTCAAATTGAAGGAGGCGCATGCGCTGATGTTTATTCGGACACTGCGGTTATTTCCATTGATGGGGTTACGGTTGCTGGTAACTTGATGTCAGACGCAACAATTTGTGAAGGAAATACAGTTTCTTTGACCTTGCTCGGTTATTTTGGTAATGTATTGGATTGGGAATCATCTGAAGATTTGGCAATTTGGACACCACTTGGAGAGTTTGATGGCGATCACGATTCTTCACCGCTTACAACTACAACATATTATCGCGTGCACCTTCAAAATGGAGTTTGTCCTGATCAGTATTCGGATACGGTGCAAATAACTGTTGATAATCTTGTTGTCGGTGGTAATATAAATAACTCGATGACTTTATGCGAAATTGATGCTACTGATACACTTGTTCTTGTTAATTATCAGGGATCAAACATTTCATGGGAACAATCTAACAATAACGGAATTTCGTGGATTCCGGCAAGCGGAATAAATGATAGTTTGATATTCGTGAATTTGACGGATACTGTTTGGTACCGAGTATTTATTGAAGGTTATGCCTGTCCTGATGTATATTCAGATACGGCAATCATAACTATTTGGCAGGATACAGATGCCGGAATTTTAGGTTTTGCTTCAACTATTTGTGAAGGAGAATCAGTTGATTTGGCAACTCTTGGAAGTATCGGAACAGGTTTATTTTGGGAATCATCAGAAGACCTTGTTGTTTGGAATACCATTGCTAGTGATACGTTAGGTCAAACTGTTTCACCCGTCGTCACTACGTCATACCGCGTAATTGTCCAGAATCAAGGCTGTGTTGAAGATACTACAAATTTGCTGGAAATTACAGTGAACCCTTTGCCAATTGTTGATGCTGGAGTAGATGTTACCATAACGGAGTTTGATACAATCCAGTTGTTTGGATCTGCAGGATCAAGTGTAATGTGGTCACCTGTGTTTAATATTTCGGATTCTTCGGTTTCGAATCCATTTGTATGGCCAAATATCACAACTACCTATTTATATGAGGTTACAACACCTCAAGGCTGCACAGCTTCTGATAACATTACAATAACGGTTATCCCATATATAGAACCGTCAATAAATATTAGAAACGTAGTCACACCAAACGGAGATGGTTATAATGACTTTTGGTTGATTACCGGAATTGAAGATTTTCCTGAGACTGAGGTACATGTATTTAATATTTATGGACAGGAGATTTATAAAAATTTGGATTATCAAAACGATTGGGATGCGACCTTCAGGGGCAATAAATTGCCGAACGGAACATATCATTATATAGTTAAAATAAAGGATGTAGATGAACTGTATAAAGGAAATTTAACAATTTTAGGTAATGAATAAAGTTGTACTGTTTTTCATATTGTTTTTGACGAACTTTAGTTTTTCGCAACAAATACCATTTTATAATCACCATTTTGTGAACCCTTTTATTTATAATCCGGGATATACTGGATATAAGGAAAATGTAAGTGCATTTTTAGTTAGAAATAGTAGAAATTCTTCTTTTGATGGTGGAGTCATTAATAATTATCTAACCGTAGATGGGGCAATAAAAGACGGCAAACATGGTTTCGGACTGAGTGCAGCTTATCAAACTCAGGGTATTCAACAACAGTTAGGTGCCGGTCTTAGTTATTCGTACTTATTGAAAGTTAATAACGATCATTCCTTTCGTTTAGGAATTCAAGCGGGCTTTTTAGATAATCAGTTAGACGCCTCGGCAATTAATGTGGAAATGACCGATGATCCATTTTTACAAGAATTGAGTCGCAACAAGTTAACTTACAATGGAACATTTGGATTACTATATACATGGAAAACATTGAGAATAGGAGTTTCTATTCCCCAATTAATTGGGAACAAAGTAAAATATGGCACGGAAGACCCGAGAGGATTTTATCAGTTGGAAAGACATTATATGCTCAATATTTCGCAGCCTATATCTCTAACAAAGGATAAAGTATGGAGCATAACGCCAAATGTCATGTTGCGCTATTTACCCGGATTGAAACTACAGTATGATGTTCTACTTCAAGCAGATCATAGTAAATGGGCATGGTTAGCTGTTGGTTATAAATCTGATTATGCCGTTGAGATGAATGCAGGTGTCAAGGTCTTGAATGGATTTCAAATAGGATATTCTTATGAATATATCGTAGGCTCTTTAAATGCTTTTAGATCAGGCGTAAATCATGAGATAATGTTGGGATATACATTTAATAACGATAAGTATAAGAATAGAATTGCAGAATTGGAAATGCAAACTGAAGAATTGAATCAATCACACAATAATCTTGAAAAGGTTATTAGTAATAGTGAACTTCAATTAATCGAACGAAATTTAATGTTGGAGGATTCTTTAGCTCGTCTAAATTTGTTGTATCAATTGTTGCTTAACCAAAATAAGGACCTTATATCGGAAGTTGAATCCTACAGAAAAACGTTAAATCAAATAGCTGCGGAAGACTCATTGGAAACAAGTTTTACCCCCGAAGTAGAAAATATACCAGAAGATGAAAAAATTATCCGTTCAGCAGGTTACAATTTTGTTGACCTGCAGAATAGTAGAGCTCCTTCAGGTTATTACGTAATTAATGGTGTATTCTCAAGTAGATCAAATGCTATAAATCACCTAGAAGCAACTAAAAATGGGGGAGTTGAAAATGCCTACTTATTGTTGAATAAAACGAATCATTTTTATTACGTAATTATTTTTTACTCTACTGACGATCGTGAAGCGATTAACCAACGCAAAGAATATTCTAAAACGAATTCGTCTAAAGTTTGGGTACTTGAATATTTTAGTGTGGACTGATATTTAGTCGATGAAACTAAAGAAATATTCATGTAATTCGTTGTTTTGATAATTTAAATTCAAATTATTTTCTATTCGTGCATAGTAAATCAGCCGATGAACACATTGATTAAATCTACCAACAGGTGATTTGTGTGGATGAATGATATTTTGCACAGAATTCCATTGTTTTCAGTAATAGCAACCTAATTCGGAATGTTTCGTTAAATTTAAAAACAACCGTTAATGCTACTTCTTCTACTATTACCGAAAAAGTAATTATTAATATTTGGACTATATAAACTACAATTAATTCTCCATTATGAAAACTACTTTAAGCCTTACTTTAGTGTTTTTGTTATTCAGTATAGCATCAAATTCTCAACAAGTAATTCAGAATGAAATTCATAATCATACGCACGATGAAATTGAACATTTTTTTGGATCAATTCCGTTGGTTGTTTTTGAACAAGACCTAGGACTAACAATCAACGATTATAACAATCAATTTATAATGGAATTCATTGATGAACAATATCAAGAATTTCAAGCGGGAATTAAAGATAGGCTGAATGCGAACGAAGTAATTTCAGATATTCAATTTCAAAATGAGTATTTAGATTTTATTTCTGCAACGCAACAACTTAAAGATATTACAACATTTCCACCACCGCCTCCTGTTTCAAATACACCAAAGATATTGAACGGACCCTGTGTAAATATGGATTTTGAAACAGGTGATTTTTCTGGTTGGGAGTTGACTAGAGGAAATGTTGATGGTTCGGTTCCGTACAGTTATGTGGGCGAGTTCGTCGTGGGACCAGGTGCGTATCACACTATTATGGGAGGAGGTAATGATCCTGTGACAGGTATACCGAGGGTAAACCCGATGGGTGGAAACTTTTCTGTAAGACTTGGAAATGGTACAGGAACAGGGGCACGAGGAGCTAGAATGAGGCAAACATTTTTGGTTGATGCAACTAATTACCTTTTTCAGTATAGTTACGCAGTTATTTTTCAATCGCCCAATAATCACGACCTTGAAGAATTACCTTATTTTGTTGTTCGTGTTTTTGATGATTCAGGTTCAGGTATTCCCTGTGGAGAATACTCTGTTATTGCTGACGCATCAAGTGCTGCAGATTACCAATCGGTTGGATCGGTTTTATATAAGGATTGGGAAACGGTATTTACTAACTTAAGTGCATATATTGGGCAGAACGTGACAATTGAATTTACATCGGGAGATTGTTCTTTGACTGGTCATTATGGTTATGCTTATGTTGATGCTTCGTGTCAGATAGACGCTATAACAGCAACACAAGATACAATCTGTACTGGTGAAACATCCATCTTAACAGCGCCCGCTGGAGTTGAGAGTTATCTTTGGAGTACAGGCGCTGTTACACAATCGATTTCAGTGACCACTGGAGGAAATTATTCATGTCAATTAACTCCACTTCAAGGAGGAGGTTGTAGTTTGTTATTGGATTATGTTTTAGTTGAAAATCCAACGCCAAATGCAAACTTCAATAGTAATACGGTTTCTGGTTGTCTTGGAGATCCAATAAATTTCACAGACCTATCAACTATTCCTTTCCCAGGAACAATTAGTAGTTATCAATGGAATTTTGGAGATGGAATAAGCACGCCGCTCTCGAGCGGAACGATTAGCGCTGTTCCCGCAACATCTGGAACGTATACGGCGCCGACTCACCTTTATGCCGCACCGGGAAATTACAATGTTGAACTTTATGTAGAATCTACAGATGGCTGTTCAGATAATATCATAATACCGCTTACAATAAATAGTTTGCCAATTGTTGTTGCAGGAGCAGATCAAGAAATTTGTGGACCAGGTAACGTTACTCTTTCAGGTGCTGGAGCTACAAGTTATGTTTGGGATAATGGAGTTACAAATGGAGTTCCTTTTGTTCAAGCACCGGGAATAGTTACATATAATGTAATTGGCACTGATGCCAATGGCTGTCAAGCTACTGATCAAGTGGTAGTAACTGTTGCTCCAATTATTACTGTAGATGTAACACCCAACACACCCTACTTATGTTTTGGACAACCTTTTGTTACTTTGACTGCCAATGTGGTTGGTGGATTAGCTCCTTTAAGTTACCTATGGAGCAACGGACAAACTACTCCCTCGATTAATGTTGTGAGTGGCGGAAATTATTCTGTAGTAGTTTCTGATGCTACAGGCTGCCCTGATGGAACCGATAATGTTGATGTAATTCAATTTGTTGACCCCATTACAGCAGATGCAGGACCTAACTTGACTGTTTGTGAAGCAATTTCTGCAAATGTTCAAATCAATGGAAGTGTTACTGGTGTTTCAACTGGTGTTTGGTCCGGTGGATCAGGTATTTATAGTACAAGTGCTACAGATTTAAGTTTAGAGTATACTTTATCTGCTGCAGAAATAGCGGCAGGTTCCGTTACTTTAACGCTTACAACAACAAACAATGGGACCTGTCCTTCAGATGCAGATCAAATGACAATAACGGTTTCCGAAGTTTCTTCTTTTTTGGAGAACTTTAATGACGTTACTTGTTTTGGAGGAGCCAATGGTAGTGCACTTATTAATGCAACAGGAGGAGTAGGGCCATATAGTTATTCCTTAAATGGAGCTCCGGGTGTCGCTTCGAATCTCTTTAACGGATTAACGGCTGGTCCATACACTGTTGTGATTACGGATATGTCTGGTTGTCAAGGCCAAGTTGATTTTACTATTTCGCAGCCTAATCAATTAACTTTCGTGCCAGCCACTCAACACGTTAGTTGCTTCGGTTTATGCGATGGTGCAATAACCGTTGCAGCGTCTGGAGGAACTCCTCCCTACTTGTATTCTAGTAATTTCGGTACGACTTTTAGCGCGTCGAATATATTAGGTAATCTGTGTGCAGGTGTTGCAGGAGTTGTTGTTCAAGATGATAATGGTTGTTTAACGAATTTGAATGTGAATGTAACTCAACCATCACAACTTACAGCATCTTATGCTCTAACAGATCCAATTTGTCATGATGATTGTAATGGAGAAGTGAGCGTAACAGCGGCTGGTGGGACTCCAGCTTATCAGTACTCCGCAAATGGGGGAGCGCTTCAACCTGGTCTAAATCTAACTGGATTGTGTGCAGGAAATAATACTATCCTTGTTCAGGACGCGAATGGTTGTCAGGTGAGTGCTGTTCAAAGTTTAACTAATCCACCGTCATTTAATATCGATCTCGTTTATACTGCAACTTCATTTTGTGGCTTCAATAATGGAGCAATCGAAGTGGCTGCAGATGGACTAAATGGACCTTTTACTTATAGTATGGAAGGCGGGCCTCAGCAACCAACAGGAGAATATACTAATTTGTTTGCTGGAGCTTACAGTTTCGTTGCAACAGATGCTCTTGGTTGTCAAGCACAAGCTTTTTATGGAGTAAACGACATAGAGATGGACGGAATTATTATAGAAATTACCGACGCTTTATGTTATGGTAGCGCAGATGGATACATAGAAGTTACTAATACAAGTGGTATTAATCCAATTACTTTTGAACTAGATAATAATGGTATGCCACAGGGAAGTGGGATTTTTCTTGATGTTCCACTTGGAAGTCATATTGTAACAATTCAAGATAATGGAGCATGTATATTCACCTTGCCTTTCACAATTAATGAACCCGATGAAATTGACTTTACCGTTTCGTCAACTGAAACTTCTTGCTTTAACGGAAGTGATGGAACAGTAACGATAGCGAATGTCACAGGTGGTGTTGGAACTTATGAATATAGTATTGATGGAATAACGTATCAAACTTCACCTACATTTACAGGATTGGCGGCTGGAATGTATGATGCCTACGTTATGGATACAAATTTTTGTGTAATGTCTTATCCAATTGAAGTCTTCGAACCGGTACCTGTAAGTTTCGACTTTTTAGTCAATGACCTGTCGTGTTTTGAAAATAATTCTGGAGTTATTCAATTGGCAGCATCAGGAGGAAACGGAGGCTATACATATAGTAATAATAACGGTGGATCGTTCCAGGCAGTATCAACCTTTTTCGGTTTGGCTTCAGGGGATTATGATATAGTTGTTCAAGATATAACAGGATGTACAGCGAGCGGAATAGTAACTGTATCCGAACCACCATTGTTAACTTCAGGATACGCATCTGTGCCAGTTAATTGTTTTGGAACATGTGACGGTGAAATTTCATTTGCAGCCGCTGGTGGAACACCAATTTACCTATATTCAGTAAATAATGGCGTTACTTTTACAGTTAACCCAGTAACAACAGGACTTTGCGCTGGAACTTATGGACTTCAAGTTGTAGATGATAACGGATGTACAATAACTTCTTCAATCGATGTAACAACTCCAACACAGGTAAATGCTTTCGGCATTTCTTCACCTTCAACATGTGGTTTGCCTAATGGTGAAATTAATGCAAGTGCCGCTGGTGGAATACCAGGTTACACATATAGTATTGATGACATAACTTATGTTGCAGGTAATATTTTCGGAGGCCTTTTAACGAATTCGTACACAATTTATGCGATGGACATGAATGGGTGTATAGGTAGCACCGATGTAATTGTAGATACAGAGCCTTCTCCAGTTATAACAGGTGTCGCGTCTTCAAACACATCTTGTAATGGCGTTTGTGATGGAGAAATTACAATTACATCAACGGGTGGTACTGGAGTTATTCAATATTCGATTGGTGGCGCTTACCAACTTTCAAATGTTTTCAATGGATTATGTGCGGGAATATATAATCTGTCGGTAATTGATGATAACGGTTGTGTTACCAATGCATCAGGACCACTTGAAATTACTGAACCAACTCAGTTGGAATTTTTTACAGACTTAATAGATTTATCATGCTACCAAAATGCGACGGGTTCAATAGTTTTTAATGCTAGTGAGGGAACTCCTAATTACCAGTATAGTATTGATAATGGAATTAGTTTTAGCCCTAATCCGATTTTTGATCTTTTAGATGCTCAAACGTATGATTTAGTGGTTGTAGATGCAAATGGATGTCAAGTCATAGGAACAGAAACTTTGACTGAACCTCCATTGTTACTCATTACGGATGTTAATCCAACCGATGCTGTTTGTTTTGGTTACTGTGACGGAACGGCTTCTTCAACTGTTCAAGGCGGTACTGTTCAGTTTGATTATAATTATGAATGGACGCAAGCGGGCAATCCAATAGGAGATGAAGCTACAATTGAAGACCTTTGTCCTAATGCTTATAATTTATTGGTGACAGATGATAATGGTTGCTCTCACACACTAGACTTTGAAATTTTTGAACCAGTTCCAATGGTCATTGATTCCATTCATTTTACAAGCCCTATTTGTTTTGATGCATGCGATGGAACAATTGAAGTGTTTGCGTCAACCGCAGTTTCGTACAGTTTCTATGGTGGTGCTCTACTTGGACCTTCATCAACTATTGGAAACTTATGTGATGGTCCATATTATATTTATGTAGAGGATATTGACGGTTGTATAGCATATGATAGTACAACGGTTAATATGATAAATCCAGCTGAATTAGTAGTTGTTGCAGGACCAGATACAACTATTTGTCCTGGTGGAAGTGGTTTTTTAACGGCAGAGGCAACAGGTGGTACAGGAACACTAACCTATCATTGGGACAATGGTGTTAACACCCAAAATCAAACAGTAATGCCAGCTATTGAAACACTTTATATAGTTACTGTTGAAGATGAGTTTGGTTGCTTTACTACTTTTGAAGATACTACGGTGGTGAGCCTATATGACGCCTTGTCAATTTTAGTTTCAAACGACACCATCGTTTGCCCTGGAAGTCCCGTTTCGCTTAATTCACAGGTATTAACTGGAGAATCGCCATATTTTTATGATTGGAGCGTTCAAGGAACTTCTATAAGTTCTGATTCTTCATTACTAGTTACTCCTTCTGAATTAACGACCTATGTAATAGAAATCACGGACTTCTGTACAACACTAGTTGATTCGGTAGTTGTCGATACGTTTTTTACTCCTGAGGTCATATTTGCCGCAGATGAATTAAATGGTTGTACACCAATGACTGTGACTATTGAGTCAACAATTGATCCTGCTATATTTGGAGGAAATTGTGCTTGGGAGTTTTCAGATGGAACTGTTATTAACGGATGTGGTCCAATTACAGCAACTTTTGATGAACTTGGCTGTTATTCAGTAACTTTTACTGGAACGTCTATATATGGATGCGCATTAAGTGGATATGGAGACGATGTATTTTGTGTTCGTCCGAATCCAGTAGCAAATTTCCTTTATAGCCCAGATGCACCAACCTTTATAGATTCATATATTGAATTTACAAATATCTCACATGATGCCGATTATGCAGATTGGACATTTTCGGGATATGGAACATCCACAGAAATTAATCCAAGTATTTTGGTGAGTAATTCAAATACAGGAGATACTATTATGGCCTGCTTATTGGCATCTACAATTTATGGTTGTACAGATGAAATTTGTCAACCTATCGTGATGATTGAGCCTTATTTGATTTATGTTCCGAATACATTTACACCTGATGGAGATCAATACAATAATACCTTCTTCCCGGTTTTCCCACCGAATTATCAATTATCAGGCTATAGCATGTTGGTTTTTAATAGATGGGGCGAATTAATATTTGAATCTCTTGATCCGGAATATGGATGGGATGGAACCTATAATGGAATCTTATGTCAAGATGGAACCTATACTTGGAAGATTAGTGTTACAGATGGACAAAGGGGAGAGAAATACAACTATGTGGGTCACATTAATATGATTCGCTAGTGATGATTATGAAATAAATTTGTAACCGATTCCTTTTACCGTTTTAATAGAATCGTTACCTATTTTCTCTCTGAGTTTTCGAATGTGAACATCGATGGTTCTATCTCCAACTACAATTTCGGAGCCCCAGACCGTTTGAAGAATTACTTCACGTTCGAAAACGTCACCTGGTCTTGATAGAAGTAAAGCCAGTAATTCAAACTCCTTTCTTGGAAGGTGAATTGCAACACCGTCTTTTAATAATTCGTATTTTTCACGATTAATTACTATGCCCTTTTCACTGATTTCAACCTGCTCTTGAGGATTCGAACTGCGCCTTAAAATAGCTTTAATTCTACTGGCCAAAACTTTTGGCTTTACGGGTTTTGTCACATAATCATCAGCACCAGCGTCGAAACCAGCGATTTGGCTATAATCTTCACTTCGAGCAGTTAAAAAGCAAATTTTAATATCTCTAGTTGTTTCGTCTGCCCGCAATAGCTCACATACCTCAATTCCATCCATTTCTGGCATCATAACATCAAGAAGAATTAAGTTAGGAATATTCTTTTTCGCCTTCTTTATTCCATCTAACCCGTTTTTTGCTTTTAGTACGGTGTACCCGTCTTTTGATAAATTATAGCTAATTATTTCACGGATATCTTCTTCGTCGTCGATTATTAAAATGGTTTCCATTGTGTGATTTTACAAAATTGAACGTAATAAGTAGGACAAAGATAAGTATTACTCTTGGATTCTTATTTTTTATTGATTTTAAAAATAAACAATAATATTACATTCTGTTAAATTATTAAATCCTTTGTTTTCTTTACTTAACGGGTTTTGTAGATGTTTTTCGTTTCAATTTGTATGATCTTTACCCTTTAATTCTTAGGAAGCTAAAAAAAAGTAGGGTGTAAAAAAAATAGTTATTTCACTTGGAAATCGGCTAATGCATTGTATCTTTGACGTGTAGTAGTAGGTTAGGTTGATTAGTGTAATGAGAGCCTTGGACGCCAGTCCTCGGCTCTCATTCTTTTTTATATCTTATTCAACTTTTCTTAATATCTTAGTATTCAACTTCACATTCATGTCTATGAAAATTAAAATATTGCTAGTTGAGGACGACGCGAACCTTGGATTTATTATTTCAGATCAATTAAAATCTGATGGTTATGAAGTAACACTTTGCACTGATGGTGCCGAAGGATTTCAACGATTCAATGAAAACAGTTTTCATATGTGCATTTTTGATGTGATGATGCCTAAGAAAGATGGCTTTACATTGGCAAGGGACGTAAGAAAAATAAATACATCAATACCAATTCTTTTTCTTACAGCAAAATCAAATGATGAGGATAAAATCGAAGGATTTAAATCTGGTGGAGACGATTACTTAACAAAACCATTTAATGTAGAAGAACTTCAATTAAGAGTTGCAGCTATGTTACGTAGAGTAAATATAGAAGTACTTGAAGAAGACCAGTCCATTTATAATTTAGGAGATTATGTTTTTGATACATTGAATTTCAATCTAAAACACCCTAATTTTGAAAAACATTTGACAAAAAAGGAAGCGCAAATTCTGAAGATTTTATGCAAATTCAAAAATCAAGTTGTAGCAAGAGATATTGTTTTGACTGGTGTTTGGGGACAAGATGATTATTTTGTTGGAAGAAGTTTAGATGTGTTTATCACAAAACTTAGAAAATATTTGAAAGAAGATGAACGTATTCAAATAGCAAACATTCATGGAATCGGTTTTAAACTTGAAATTCAATAATTGTGAGTACCTATATTTTACACCTTGAAACAGCCACAAAAGTTTGTTCTGTTGGCTTATCGTTGAATGGACAGTTAATCGCTCTAAAAGAAATTGAAGAAGACGGTTATTCACATGGTGAAAATTTAAACTGTTTTATCGAAGATGTGTTGTCAAAAGCATCCATTAAAATCAATCAACTTTCAGCTATATCGTTGGCTTCAGGACCTGGGTCTTATACGGGACTGAGAATTGGTGCCGCAACGGCAAAAGGATTGTGCTACGCTCTTGAAATACCGCTCATCGCTATTGATGCTTTGACTTGTTTAGCTGAACAAGCCCGAGCTTTTTATCCAAATTCTACACTCTGTCCAGTTATTGACGCACGTAGAATGGAAGTGTACAATCTCTTTTACCATAAAAATGGAACGTTGCTAAAAGAAATATCAGCGGATATCATCGAAGAAAATTCGTATTCTGAATTTGAACCTTTCATCTATTTTGGTGATGGTGCCGAAAAATTACAAGAAATTTGGTCGGATAAAAATTGTAGCATCGATTCTTCCATAAAATCTTCTGCTTCTGGTCAAGTGAAACTGGCTTTTCAAAAATTCTTAGAGCATAAATTTGAAGATGTTGCTTACTGGGAACCATTTTATTTAAAAGATTTTATAGCTGGAAAAAAAGCAGTTTAAAGTTGTTCCAAAAAAGCATTTTCAGTGCCTACTTCAAGTGCTCTCAAGTAAGCTGACCCAATTATCGCACCATCGGCAAACTGATGAACTTTTTCAATGTCCGATTTTGTTTTAATACCAAAGCCTATCATTAATGGAGTGTTATCCATTAATGCATAAATCGACTTTAAACGGCACTCATTCAAATTCATTTCTGAGTCCGTTCCGGTAGTTGAATTGTCAGAAACCAAATAAATAAAACTCTCTTTACATTGTGTTACCATCTTTTCAATGCGCTCAGTTTCAGTTTGGGGAGTGATTAAAAATGATATTGGCAATTGATATTGATCAAAAATAGATTTGTAAAATCGGGCGTAAATTTCAAAACTTAAGTCGGGCAAAATAACAGATGCTATTCCACAATCCTTGCAAGAAGAAACAAATTTCTCAATTCCGTAAGTGAGAACTGGATTTAAATATCCCATCAATACCAAAGGGGTTTCAGTTTTAATTTTAGCAAGTTGTTCAAAAAGCAACGGCAAATTCATCCCGTTTTTGATCGCTACTTCACTCGTTTTTTGAATTGTTGGTCCATCCGCTAAAGGATCGCTAAATGGAATTCCAATTTCGATAAAATCGATGTTATACTTTTCAAGAAGTTTAATTTGACCAGCCAAGCTATCTAACTTAGGGTAGCCAGCTGTTACGAATATACTTTTTTGCTTGTGGTTTTTGATAAATGGATTCATAGAGTTAAACGGTAAAATGATTGATATACGTCGCCATGTCCTTGTCTCCACGACCGGATAAATTAACGACAACAACGTCTGTTGAATTCAACGTGATTTTCGAAAGAGCCGCCAATGCATGTGCACTTTCCAAAGCTGGAATGATTCCTTCGTTCTTAGATAAGGACTTTGCGGCTTCTAATGCTTCATTGTCTGTCACCGAAACGCCAATCGTCCTACCGGTCGTTATGCTATGCGCGTGCAAGGGTCCAATTCCAGGATAATCTAAACCCGCCGAAATGGAATACGGTTCGGTTACCTGTCCAAACTCGTTTTGCATTAGTATAGTTTTACTTCCATGAAGTACACCAGGCTTTCCTAAAATTGATGTTGCTGCACTTTTCCCTGAGCCTAATCCAAGTCCAGCCGCTTCAACAGCAATCAATTCAACTTCTGGCTGATCATAAAAATGATAAAACGCTCCTGCTGCATTACTTCCTCCTCCAACGCACGCAATTACTTTGGTTGGATTCATATTCCCCGTTGCTTCGAATAACTGTTTTTTTATTTCTTCAGAGATGATAGATTGAAAATCTGCAACTATTTGTGGATATGGATGTGGCCCGACAACACTGCCAATTAAATAGTAAGAATTGGGATTATTTATCCAATATCTTATTGCTTCATTTGTTGCGTCTTTCAGCGTTCTGCTGCCACTTACAGCTGGAATTACCTCTGCTCCTAAAAATTGCATTCGCGCAACATTTGGAGCTTGTCGTTCTATGTCGATTTCGCCCATAAAAACTTTGCAACGCAAACCCATTAAAGCGCAAGCTGTGGCCGTTGCGACCCCGTGTTGACCTGCTCCTGTTTCTGCAATAATTTCTACTTTTCCCATTTTCTTCGCAAGCAAAATTTGTCCAAGTGCATTGTTGATCTTGTGTGCTCCAGTGTGATTTAAATCTTCTCGTTTGAGGTAGACTTCACAGCCGAATTCAATACTTAGCTTTTCACTTCTATAAAGTGGAGTAGGGCGACCGACATAATCGCTCAGTAATTTTAAAAAATCAGATTTAAATGAAGAATCGTTCTTCAAATTTGAGTAAACAGTTTTTAGTTCTTCTACATTTGGGTGAAGTAATTCAGGAATGAATGCTCCTCCAAATTCTCCGTAAAAACCCATTTCATCTGGTATGTGCGTGTCAATTGTTGAGTTCATGAATGAATTTTTTTATACGTTCTACATCTTTGTTTCCTGGACTAATTTCGAAACGACTATTAAGATCAATTCCAACCAGTTTGGGATGATAAATTTGTTTAATGGATTTGATTGAATCTTCATTTATTCCACCACTCAAAATAAATGGTGTTGATAAATTGTAACGGTTTAAAATAGTCCAATCGAATTGAATTCCGGAACCTCCTTTTAATGGCGTTTTTGTATCGAAAAGGAAATAGTCGACATTTCCTTCGTAGGGAATTAGAGATTTGAAATCAAAAAATGAATCCATCCCAAATGATTTTATTACAGGAACTATTTTACGGATTTCCCGGCATCGTTCTGGGGCTTCATCGCCGTGTAACTGAACAAAGTCCAGATAATGTGTTTCAATTCGGGTTTCAATTTCATTGAATAGTTCGTCTACAAAAACGCCTACTCTTTTCGCCTTAGTAGAGTTGGGCGGAATAGCCACATAGCGTTTGGAATGAGGATAGAATATAAACCCTACAAACTCAACCATAAAGTCCAACGATTCTACTTGATTCGGATCTTTTAATCCACATACTTTTACAAACATACCGAGCTTTTTATTGAAGTTAATTGAGATAGGAAATTGGTGTCAGTTGACTTCAAAATGCTTTCTCCGATGAGCGCCCCGTTGAAGCCAATTTTATCTAATTCGTACAATTCATCTTTTGATTTTATACCTGATTCAGAAATGCAAACGGTATTGTTAGGAATGAACTTGAACAAATCTCTTGATGTTTGAATATCCGTTTTTTGAATGTGTAAATCGCGGTTGTTAATTCCAATGATATCAACGCTGTCGTTTATTTTTTCAAGACTGATTTTACTGTTGCATTCAACGATAACTTCCATTCCCAAACTTTGAGCGATGATGGTGAAATGAAGAATTTCTTCGGCGCTAAGAATTTCAGATATCAACAAGATAACATCTGCTCCGTATGCTTTTGATTCGAAGATTTGAAATTCGTCTAGAATGAATTCTTTTCTCAAAATTGGAGTTGTTACGGATTTACGAAGAAGTAAAAGATCTTCTAAACTTCCTCCAAAAAATGTTGAATCAGTTAGGCAAGAGATGCCCGCGACATTCGATTTCTCATAATATTCACCTTGTTTCTGAATATCTAACGTGGCATTAATAATTCCTGCACTCGGTGATTTTCGCTTTAATTCTGCGATTATTCCAAAGTTTGGCTTTACTAATTCTGTTTTAAGCGAATTGCAGGCTCTTCCAAAATGTTCGAATTGTTCGAAATCAGAATAACGGATTTTTGTTTTGGCTGCAGCTACCTCTTGGAGCTTCATGTCAACGATAGTATCTAATATTGTTTTCATTTAATTGAATTTAAAATGTTTGGAACCTTGTCCACTTTGAATGAAAGCGATGGATTCGTTAAATAATTCTGTGATCGAAGTTTCAGTTTGATACAGTTGAAGTGCTGTTGCAACGTTCGCAGCAATAACATCATTTTGAACCTTACTGCCTTTCCCAGAAAGAATTGATACAATTATGTTAGCGGCGGATTGGATTGTATTCCCCGCAAAAATTTCAGCTGGAGCCACTTTTTCCGTTCCAAAACTTTCCGATGTAAAAATTTTATCGTCGTATTTCCCTAGTAATCGTGTACTATCGGTTAAGGTCAATTCATCGTAACCATCCATTCCATAAACAACATTGAAATTCACGCGTTTCTTTTTAAGTATATGCTGATACATTTTTGCTAGTTCAAGTGAATACGTGCCTGTTAATTGATATCCAGGCTGAGTCGGATTTACAATCGGACCGAGACTATTGAATAATGTACGAATGCCAAGATGCTGTCTCGTAACGGCTATTTTTTTCATCGTTGGGTGAAATAGTGGGGCGTGAATAAAGCAAATATTGGTTTCGCTTAATTCACGATTTAGAGCTTCTGTATTCGATTTAAAATTAAATCCTAACTCTTCCAAAACATTAGACGAACCGCACATCGAACTGACGCCGTAGTTTCCATGTTTAATCACTTTTTTCCCCATCGCAGCCAATATAAGCGCCGTTGTCGTTGAAATATTAAAGGTGTTTTTCCCATCTCCTCCAGTTCCGCATAAATCGATTGCATTTTCGGAATCCAATTCAACAGGAATACACAACTCCAAAAGCGCTGAACGAAAACCATCCAATTCCTCCAATTGAATTCCTCGCATCTGAATTCCAACCATTATTCCTGCTGCTTCATCAGATGTTATTAATTCTTCTTCAATTCCAAAAATGAAATCTCGGGCATCTTCAAAATTCAAGACTTCGTGGTTGATTATTTTTTCTAGTAAACTGTTCATATTACTGAGATTTAAGTTGAATGGTCGCAACCCAGTTTTTAATTATTTGTCGACCATGCGGGGTTAAAATTGATTCTGGATGAAACTGTAAACCATAAATCGGTAGAAAAGAATGTCTAAATGACATAACTTCACTTTCATCGGTTTGAGTCGTAACTTCCAACACAGATGAATTGATTTCTATTGACCAGCTGTGATAGCGACCTACTTCAAATTTCGGGGGTAAATCACTGAATAGTTTATCTTCAATTAGCTTATTTATCATTGTTGATTTCCCATGTAACGGAAATGCATTTTGAACTAAATTCGCTCCAAAATATTCGCCAATTGCTTGATGACCTAAGCAAATTCCAAGGATTGGTTTTTTGGTATGAAATAGATCAATGACTTTCATTAGTTCACCTGCTTCCGATGGAATTGCTGGTCCGGGAGAAAGAACAATCGCATCTACTTTTTCGAGTAAATCAAAGTCAATTTTGTCGTTTCGCATTACGATTGCTTTTCGACCTGTTGTATCGTTCACGTATCGTACAATATTGTATACGAATGAATCGTAATTGTCAATTATTGCTATTTGCATATCGCTTTATTTTTAAATTCGTTTTGTGTCAATTCTATAGCTGTTCGAACTGCACTCAATTTGTGATGAACTTCTTTCGTTTCACGTTCAGGAATTGAATCCAATACAACTCCAGCTCCAGCTCGGTAGTGAAGCGTATTGTTTTTACTCAACAAACTTCGAATTACAATGGCCATATTCAAATTGCCCTTCGCTGTAAACATTCCAATTGCGCCACCATAGTAATCGCGTGTCGAATTCTCGTAAGTGTGAATTAATTCGAGCGCTTGTGGTTTGGGTGTTCCGGATAAAGTACCGGCGGGAAAGGAATGACAGAGCGCTGTGAAATTATTCGCGTTTTCTAGTACACCAGTTACTTTTGAAACCAAGTGGGTAACATGACTGAAATGCTGTACTTCCTTGTATTTCGAAACTTTCACCGTTGCGCAGTCACGACTTAAATCGTTTCTTGCCAAATCGACGAGCATCGTGTGTTCTGCATTTTCTTTTTCATCGTTGAGTAAAAACTCAAGTTGAACGTCATCTGTTTGTTGAATTCCGGTTCTTGGAATGGTTCCGGCTATTGGGTGAATTTCAGCTTGTTGATCACTGATTATTAATTGGGCTTCAGGCGAAGAACCAAACAAGCGGTATTCTTCGAAATCAAAATAGAACAAATACGGAGATGGGTTCAATCTTCTCAACTGGCGATAAACTTGAAAATCATCACCAAAAAAAGATTGTTCAAAGGCGTTGGAGACCACCAATTGAAATACATCTCCGCGTTTGCAGTGCTCAATACTTCTAGTTACTAATTGAGTAAATTCTTGATCTGTGAAAGAAGCACGCTCATTTCCAATTGTTTCAAAAGGAAGTGCTGTATAGATTTCGTTTTTGAATAAATCTGTATGATGTTTTAATTCAAATACATTTGTTAAACTGTTTTCTATGATGCAACCTTCGTTGGTAAAATGATCAATAACAATTACATATTTATAGATGAATGCATGAAGAAGGGGAATGTCAAGATTGCTTTTTGAAGATTGTAAATGCGTTTCATCTTTCAGGTTGTATTCAAATCCAAGTCGTCCGAAAAAACCGTTGAATTGTTCGTTTTCGAATTCATACTTCTCTAAAAGTGTTTGAACTTGAGACGCAAAACTGGAATCGCCATGTAAAGTTATTTTTTCGTGTTTATCATTGCAGTCGATGAATAGAGATGATTCGAATTGCTGGAATTCAACCAGAGGATCGAGACCAATAAACGACTTGCTTTCTTGTCTAGAGTGATAGTCGTTACTTTCAAGCAAACATGTTTTTCTGTGTTTATTTCGAAGCGAAAGATAAAGTTTAACGGGCGTATATACGTCCGCGTTAAATTTAATTGTGTTAGAATATATTTTCATTTTAATTTGATTAATTAAGATTGGGAGAATAAAAGTTTGGGCAACAAAAAAAGGCTTGTCGATGTGACAAGCCTTTTGTAATATGTTTAAAAATTACAAATTAGCACCAAGCACACCAACAGTTCGTTGAGTGCCACCACCAATTTGTATTTTGTACTTTTACATTCATGAGACACAAAGATGACAAAATAAAATTCAGAAAAACAACTGATATGTGAAATATTTTTTTTCCCTTTGTAAAATCAAATGATGAACAGAACACAAATATCTTGGTCTTGGGGCGCTTTAATTTAAAGTTGCTTGAGACTTGATGGAATATACTTAACCCGTCCGCTTCAAGCAGACGGGTTTTTTTATGAATAATGATTAACTTAGGTTTGAAATGAAATTATCAGAAAGAATCGGTAATGGTGAAAGACCATTTGTAATCGCTGGACCGTGCAGCGCGGAATCAGAAGAGCAAATGATGAACGTATGTGATGAGATTGGTAAAAATCAATCTGCTCAAATGCTACGTGCCGGAATTTGGAAGCCAAGAACACGTCCTGATAGTTTCGAAGGAATTGGAGAGGTTGGATTAAAATGGTTGGTCGATGCTGGCGCGAAAACGGGATTACCGACAACGACTGAAGTTGCGAATGCTAAACACGCTGAATTAGCTTTGCAAGCTGGAGTAGACGTTTTATGGATAGGTGCACGAACGACTGTTAATCCATTTGCCGTTCAAGAAATTGCAGATGCGATGCGCGGTTCTAATGTTCCTGTAATGATTAAAAATCCCGTAAATCCTGATTTGCAATTGTGGATGGGAGCTTTTGAACGCTTCGAAAAAGCAGGAATTGATGATTTAGCCGCAATTCACAGGGGTTTTTCGGTATACAATCACAGGAAATATAGAAATGTACCAAGTTGGGAAATTCCAATCGCACTGAAAGAAAATCGTCCTGATTTACCCTTGATTTGCGATCCAAGTCACATCGGTGGAAGACGAGATTTATTGTTAGAGATTAGCCAAAAAGCAATGGATTTGAATTTCGATGGATTGATGATTGAAACACATCCAAATCCAGACAAAGCGTGGTCGGATGCCGCACAACAATTGACGCCAAGTAACTTGGTAATCTTATTAAATGATTTGGTGTTGCGTTCTCAAGAATTTTCGACGGATGTTGCAGATGTCATAAACGATATAAGGGAAAAAGTAGCAACGTTGGACGATCGAATTTTTGATATTCTCAGTGAAAGAATGAATTTGAGTGAGCAAGTGGGGAAATTGAAACGCGAGAATAATATAACCATTTTACAGCAAGAACATTGGAAAAAAGTAATTGGTTCTCGCTTGGAAAAAAGTGATGACTATGGGCTAACTCAAAAGTTTGTGAGACAATTAATGGACGCCATTCACCAAGAATCTATCCGTCACCAAACTTCAATCATGAACTCCGATAAGAAGTAATGGAAAAGAAAATAAAAGGAATTCAACTCAGTGGTAGAATCAGCGTTCCGCCTTCCAAAAGTGATGGTCAACGTGCAGTTTTGTGTGCTGGTTTGGCTGCTGGAAAATCAATTATTTCTAATCTAGGAGCAAGCAATGACGAATTGGCGATGATTCGCAATATTCAACAGTTTGGAGCAAAGGTTGAAGTTCATGACAAGGAAACTACCATTGACGGTAGTTTTGTTTTTCCAAGTGAAGCTGAATTCAACTGTGGTGAAAGTGGTTTAGGAATGCGTTTAATGACATCTGTTTGTGCAGTGTTTGACGGAAAACATACCTTAACTGGAGAAGGTTCTATTTTGAAACGTTCGCAATTGTTTTTTGATGAAGAATTTCCGAAAATGGGGGGGCAAATCGAATCGAATAATGGCTTTTTACCACTAACAGTGAACGGGCATTTGAAAGCTGGGAGATACACTGTAGATGGAAGTCAATCGTCTCAATATATTTCTGGTTTGTTAATGGCATTGCCATTATTAAAAGCTGATTCTGAGCTGATAGTGGAAAACTTGAGAAGCAAGCCGTACATCGATATGACGCTAGCGACCTTAGCAGCGTTTGGAATTACAATTGAAGTTGAAGGAAATCATTACATCTTAGCTGGAAACCAGATGTATTCAGCTTCCAAGTATAAAGTTGAAAGCGATTGGAGTTCTGCGAGTTGTTGGTTGGCAGCTGCGGCACTGGGACAGAAAATAGAATTATCAGGATTGAGTATTTCGAGTAAACAAGCTGATGTTGCCATGTTGGATGCGTTAAATGCTGCAAATTGCACTGTCGAATTTTTAGTCGATTCAATTCGTGTTGACGGAGAAAATAGACGGGCATTTACTTTTGATGCAACAGATTGTCCAGATTTATTTCCAGCGTTGGTTGTTTTAGCTCTTGGATGTTCTGGAAAGTCGATTGTAAAAGGTGTTCGCCGTTTGAAGAATAAAGAAAGCGATAGAGGAATAGTACTTCAAGAAGAATTTTCTAAACTCGGTGTGAGAATTGAACTAAACGAAGATGAAATGCATATTTACGGAGGGTCACTGATGAAAAGTGCCATTGTAAATTCGCACAACGATCACCGTATCGCTATGTGTTTGGGAATTGCAGGAACCTTTATTGAAGAAGGAATAACTGTTCATGGAGCCGAAGCGGTAGCGAAAAGTTATCCCACGTTTTGGGAGGAGCTCGACAATGTAGAGCTTCGTGATTAATTACCTGTGCTGATCAATCAAAATCATATTTCCATCTGGATCAGTAAACATAAGACTCGCTGGACCCGAAGTAGATTCGTCAATTTTGTTTTCCAATTGAATTCCTTTATCAGAAATCACTTTTTGAATTTTACGAATGTCGTCGAATTCCTTTACGTTTTGCGCATTTTCATCCCAACCAGGATTAAAAGTCATTATATTCCCTTCAAACATTCCTTGAAACAATCCAATGATGGAATTTCCATTTTTCATGATGAGGTAATTCGCTTCCATTGATCCTCCCATTTCGGTGAATCCAAGTGTTTCATAAAATGCTTTTGAAACTTTTAAATCTTTTACGCTTAGGCTGTTTGAGAACACGCCTAATCTAATATTTTCGTTTTCCATTTTTTTATTGTTCATTGTCATTGAAGTAAAAACAGCACCAATTGTAAAAGCTGCAGCAAGACTTAAAGTAATATAAATTGTTTTTTTCATAGTTGTCGAGATTAATTTAACAGCTTGTTGGAGTATAAAATTGTATAAATTTTTCTTTTGTTTTTCCGGTTTTACTATTTCGAAGTACAACCTTGAATAAGTGATAACTTAAAAAGATATCTGAGGGCATTTTTTCAACCGAAGAAATGGACCTTATTTCATTCAACCAATCATTTCCGCAATGCTTATCAACGGCTGAAAGGAATTCATCTTTTGTAAAGTTAATTACTGGTTTCACATTCACCTCCTTTTTATTGAACATGGGATTTGTTGAATCTAGTTTTATTCGATTCCATTTCGATTCAAACTTTTTCCAATCAGTCATAATGCACACGGGAACTTCCATCTCTCTTTTTGAATCCATCGATACATGGTAAACGATTTTCTCGAAGAGCTCAATTTCATCGTATTCTGAATTTTCAACTCTAAACTTTAAATCGTCCACTGAAACTCCAGGAAATAAATCAAGGTATGCCGTATCTGTTTTCGGCTTATAAACACTGTCGTTTCTACTTCCAAAAGAGTATTTATCTGGCCAATTTAATTCAAACTCTGCTATAGCAATGGAGACATCTTTGTATTTAACCTTAATCCATAGGTAGTCATCCTCTTGATTTGTTGTTGCATCGACAGATTCTTCTTCGCTTATTGAGTTTTCTGATTCGGGTGTTTGTTCAATTTCGCTGTATTCCTCCTCTTCACTCTTTTTTTTCTCTTGAACCGTTTCCGCGCAGGAGCTAATAAAGAGCGTTAAGAACAATAACGGAAGTAGCTTTTTCATTTCGATTTATTTTTCTAAAAATGTTCAGATTGATTTAAAGATAGCGAAAAAATTAGTCTCTCGTCAACTTACTAATTATCTTAGTATGCTGCGGAAAAAGAGCTGTCATTTCAGTTGTATTTGGCAGAATGAAATCGGCAAAATCGAAACCAGGAGACACAGTACAGCCTAAAAGTGAATATTCAGCATTGTCTTTTACGCGAGAAGCAAACCAAACTCCACCTGGAACAACGTATTGCAAGTGTTCTCCGTTTTCAATATCACGGCCGATGTACACGCATGAGTATTTACCATCCGGTTTAATCATGTGCAATTCAATCGGTGAACCATCGTAAAAATGCCACATTTCATCTTGGTTTATTTTGTGAAATGCAGAAAAAGTATCGGCTGTGAGCATAAAATATATTCCAGTGGAATAAGATCTATCTCCTGAATAGTCAGTCGATAAAGCGTTTTTGGGAATTCCACCTTCACTTCGGTACGTTTCCTTGTAAAGTCCACCTTCTGGATGAGGGATTAATTCAAGCGTATTAATAAGTTCTTGTTTTCGAGACATCAACTGAAATTTTCTGAAGTATACTCCCAATCTTTCACCTCTTCAAAACGTGCTTGAGCTTCCTTGTTAGAAGGATGTTGCAGCACGGATTCAACTGAAACTTCGGGCAATAATTCTGGAATTAAATCTTCACGAACATAAATTAAATTGAAGCCCAATTCATTCGCACCAACTAAACGGTAGCCTTTATGTTTGGCTAATTTTGTCATCGCAACTGGTGAAGCACCATGATATGTTATGTGTTTTCCTGGATAAAAATAGTCTGGATCGTAAGGAACAATAATGTCATTCATTCCAAATTCGTTGTGCGTTTCAATAATTACGACTTGTGGAGAAATGCAATTCATTGCCTTCCATACCCAGTAATCGTTACCGTCGATATCAATTGATAAGAGACCAATTTCACCGCTAATTCCAGTAGAAGAAATTAGTTCGTTGATATTCTCTGCGGTAATCATCGCTTGTTTGAAAATCGGTTGAGCTACTTTGGAATTTGCATGTCTTCGAAAAAAATAACGACCTCTGTCCAATGCTTTTTCATTCCCATCCATGTACAATCCTGTAAAATCGTGATTGTAATACAAGTTCGCCGTATTGCTATTTATTCCATCGTCAGAACCAAATTCAATAAACGTTCGATTTGGTTTCTCAAGAAGAGAAAAAATGAAAAGTAACAATCCATCCTCTTCGAATTGTGAGAACAATTTGAATCCCGTTTCTTCAAATTTTGGTAAATTATCTACTTTGAGTTGTTCTTTGTAATAATCAACTAACTCAAGTTGTTCGGCTTTCACTTCAGGTGCAAAACGTTTACGTCTGTCTCTTATACACATCTCCGAGCCCACGAGACAGGCAGAAATCTCG
>CAJXRM010000030.1 GCA_913059205.1 uncultured Flavobacteriales bacterium | reverse complement strand
CGAGATTTCTGCCTGTCTCGTGGGCTCGGAGATGTGTATAAGAGACAGTTATATCACAGATAATATGACTAATAATTTCGTGCAAAACTATGGGGGAAATACGAGATGAGAATTAAGATTAAATTCAATATTATTCTACAATTGAAAATTCAAGTGTAGAATGTTTTTTTAATTAAAAACCTTATTTTAAAATTTTAACAGAAAACAAGGAACCACCAACCAAATTGAACAATAATTACATGTTACTAAACAGGTTTAGCATTTTGATGGTCAATCGACATTTTTTATAAACGGAATTTAGTCTTGATTTTTTTTCTGATACGAAAACAGATCATTATTGGAATGCTAGTATTTTCGATTTATTCCAATTCTTTTCAATAATAAAACCTTTAGATTAAACTAAGGTCAATTACTCCTTAGAAATGATGGAATTTCATAGGATGAATTACCATTCATCTTCCGTCTTATCCCACTCATTCTGCTCCTTGATCATCTTTTTCCAGTTGTACGAACCGTCATCTGTATCATCAAGAATGTCTTTGTATTCGCCTAGAGAAAGGTCATAACGGTCAATTTCATCGCCGGTGTATTCTTCTATTGCTTTCAACAGTTCATTCTCGCTTTCACTGCAAAACGAAATGGCTTGACCTCTGTTTTTGCCACGACCAGTTCGCCCACATCGATGAACGTAGTTTTCTGGATTGTCTGGTAAGTCATAGTTCACTACACAATCAACATCTGGAATATCAATACCGCGACAAGCGACATCTGTTGTAATCAATATTTTGTTCTCTCCGCTTCTAAAGCGATCTAAAATAGCAAATCGTTCCTTTTGTTCCAATCCACCATGTAACGCTTCAGATTGAATAAGAACGCGCTCCATGGCTGCAACGACTCTTTCTACACGGACTTTTGTACGAACAAAAACAACCATTTTCATTTCTGGATTTTCTTTGATGATATTCTCTAAGAAAAAACGTTTATCGTCCATCTCCACTTCTAGAATTGAGTGGGAAATGGTTTTGGCTACAGGATTTTTCGGTGAAATCTGAATACGAATTGCATTTCGAACCACATCGTAAGCCAATGATTTAATTTTCTTCGAAATCGTTGCTGAAAAGAAAAGTGTTTGACGTTTTTGTGGAATGTGCCTCATTACATCTGTAATGTCCTTCGTAAAGCCTAAATCCAACATTAAATCCGCCTCATCAAGTACCAAAAATTGAATTCCCGTAATATCAATTGCACCTTGTGAAATCAAATCGAACATTCTCCCTGGCGTGGTGACTAAAATATCGATTCCATTATTCAGCGTTTTAATTTGTTGCTCTTGTTCTACCCCACCAAACAATCCAAATGTTTTCACATTCGTTTTCTTTCCAATTTCTTGATAAACTTTCGAAATTTGCTTCGCCAATTCACGCGTTGGAACCATTACCAAACACTTAATTCCTGATTTCTTGTATTTCGTTTTTGCTCTATGAATTCTATCTAATGTAGGAATCGCAAACGCTGCTGTTTTACCCGTTCCAGTTTGCGCAATGGCCATAACATCTTCGCCATCCAAAATATGTTGAATGGCTTTAAATTGAATATCTGTTGGTTTATTAAAACCTAAAACAGCCAATTGTTCTTTGATATCTTTCGAAATGTTATAATCAGAAAACTTCATAGTACCAATTTATACAAAAAACCGCCTACCAAAGGCAGACGGTTCATTAATCTTATTTAAAATAATCTTAATCTTCTTTTTCCTCTGGCATTAAAATTCTACCACAGTGCTCACAAACGATCACTTTACGTTTTGTTTGAATGTCCAATTGACGTTGTGGTGGTATTTTATTAAAACATCCTCCACAAGAATCACGTTCAACGCGAACAACAGCTAATCCATTCACTGCACTTTCTCTCAAACGTGTATAAGCTGCTGCTAAACGATCTTCCAATTTCCCAATCGCTGCAGTTGATTTTTTAGTTAATTTTTCCTCTTGAGCTTGAGTTTCAGCAATAATTTCATCCAATTCCGCTTTTTTGTTTGCCAAATCAGTTGCTCTGAATTCTCTACGCTCTTTTGCTTCATCCAAAATTTCTTTCTTGTGAGCAATTTTCGCTTTTCCTTCTTTCGTACGTTTTTCGTTCAATTGAATCTCCAATTCTTGGAACTCAATTTCCTTTGAAATTGCATCGAACTCTCTATTGTTACGAACGTTATTTTGCTGCGTTTTATATTTAGCGATTGCCGCCTCTGCATCTTTTGTACTATTTTTTCTATCAGAAATATCCGTTTCCAACTCTTTAATCTCTTCTTGCATTTTTGCAATTCGATTGTCCAACCCTTCTACTTCATCTTCTAAATCTTGTACTTCCAAAGGCAACTCCCCTCTTACAGTTTTAATTCTATCAATCTCAGAATCAATTAATTGTAATTCAAATAGACTTTCTAATTTGTCTGAAGTTGATCCTTCGTTTTTAGTCGCCGCTTTTGCCATGCTAAAAATATTTTATTGGGTTTGTATTTTCCTTCGTTAAATGAACCGCAAATTTAGTGAATTTTTTTGTCAAAATACGCTCTAATCTGTTAGAAGTATATTGTTCGCTTTCAAAATGTCCAATATCAGCTATAACTAACTGTTTATCAGCATCAAAAAACTCATGGTATTTAAAATCTCCTGTAATAAAAATATCTGCGTTTTGACTTTTGGCTTTTTCAAGTAAAAAACTTCCTGAACCACCACAAAGCGCCACGCGTTTAATCTTCTTATCTAGTATTTCAGTATGTCGTATAACGCCACAATTAAACGTTTTCTTCAATTCGGTTAAAAACGAAATCGCATCCATTTCAACTTCCAAGTCTCCAATCATTCCTGATCCCTCAAACTGATTTTTATTCTGAATAGCATAAATATCATGAGCAACCTCTTCATATGGATGCGTTTGATACATTGCATTAAGCACACGACCGAGAGAATGTTGAGAGCACAACACTTCAACTTTTAATTCATTCACTGTCGACAACTCGCCGCGTTTCCCTTCAACGGGATTTGCATTCTCACTTGGCTTAAATGTACCTATTCCTTCCGTTTGAAAGCTACATTCTGAATATTCTCCTACGTCTCCGGCTCCAGCTGAAAACATTGCACTCACTACTTCATCTTTATTTTCTGCCGGCACAAAAAATGAAACTTTTGAAAGTACATTCGATTTTGGAGCCAATAATTTGCGGTTCATCAATTTCAATCGATCAGCAATTTCATCATTTACACCGAATCTATAATTATCAAAATTGGTGTGAATTGCGTAAATGGCAATATCGTTCTTTATCGCTTTAATTACTGTTCGCTCAATATAATTCTTACCATTCAACTTTTTTAAGCCAGAAAAAACAATGGGATGATGAGCAATAATTAATTCACATCCCAATTCAATTGCCTCGTCAACAGTTGATTCAATACAATCCAAACTAATCAGTACATTGGTAACTTCCGTTGCCGAATCACCTACAATTAACCCTGAGTTATCGTATGATTCTTGACTCGAAATCGGCGCCAAGGATTCTAAATAGTCTGTAATTTCTTTGATTATCATGTCAATTATTATAAACGCACTACAATTCCTGCATTAACGCCAATTGCACGTGCATAATGTTTGTACGCATCTTGTTTTGTGTTACTTGAATTCAATTGAATTCTATATTCTGGAATGACTTGAACTGAAACGCGTTTGCCAAGCTCTATTTGAACTCCAGCAGAAACTGTTGCGCTAATCACAAACGAACTAAATCCAGTAGTCGATTTTATCGTTTCCGATTCTTCTTTACCCTCGGTAGTTTTATAATTTAAATCTTGTTTATAACGAACGAACATTTGTGGAGTAATCCCCACACCACCAAGAAACTTAAAATCTTTTCCGTAAGTATAATACACTTTAATCGGCAAGGCCAGATATGAATATTCCGTTACATACGAATATGAAGTATCGACTCCTTCAAAGTTGTATTTTTCTGAATTCCGCATAAAAGCTATTCCTCCTTCTAACGCTATGTATTTGTGCAATTGATTTCTAAATCCCAATCCAAATGACCATCGATTTCCGGCTGTTTCATTCGCTCTTTCTCCAAGCGAATCTCCAAACAAACCTTCATTTTCTTCCAGCTTTCTTGGGGTGTACGACCAGTTTGCGTTAAAATACAATGAAGTCGCGCTCAACGAATCTTTTTCTATCAATTCCTTGGCTTTTTTTTCTTTGCGCTCTTTCTCCTCTTTTGCCATGTTCTCTTTCGACATTTCTATCTGTGAAAACACACCAAAACCATTCATTAACAGAACGAAACAAACCAATCCATTCAATAACTTCAAACGTACAATTTCACTCATATTGTCCTTTATTTATTTGTCAAAAATAGAAATAACGTTTTGACTAGTTCAAATTAATCAAAGAAATTCAAAATGCCTTAATAATTTACAGGTAATAATTTATACTTTTGAATTCAATGAAACGAATGTTGGCTTATCTTCCTGAACATGTCTCAACGTTATTAAAGCGTATGTTGATATCTGTTTTATTGCTGTACATTACACGATTAATTTTCTTTGGTTTCAATTTTAGCGCATTTCCCCGTTTAGAATTCTTTGATTTCTTCGTTGCACTTTGGTTTGATATGATTACGGTATCACTTTTTTTTACTCCGTATTACATCTTATTCCTGCTGCCTATTCCAATTCGAGGATATACATTTCACCGTGCTTTTTTTAAACTTTTGTTTCACCTTACCAACGCCCTTTTAATAGCTCCAAATCTATTAGACATTGGGTATTTCAAATACACCAGCAAGCGTTCTACATTTGATTTGTTTTCTGTTTTAGGTGCTGGAAATGATTTTGCCCAGCTTATTACTTCATTCCTCAAAGACTCGTGGGTTATTCTTATTATTTTCGCTTTGCTTCTCGCCTTTTCTGAATTTCTTTACCGTAAAACACAACGTTCTTTTCAAACGTTTTCCACACTGAAAAAAGGGTTTTATAAGGAAAACTTCATTTCAATGGTAGTTGTAATCGCCCTGCTTGTTCTAGTAGCTCGTGGAGGATTTGGATTGCGTCCAACGGGCATCATAGAAGCATCGAAATATTCCAAAGGAGAAAATACAGCTTTTGTTTTGCCAACCGCATTTACAATGGTCAAAACAATGGATCAAAGTAGTCTCGTGCAGGTGAAGTATTTTCCGGAAAACCAGGTTGACAATTACTTTAATCCTGTAAAAACAAGTAACCCACAGAACATTTTGGACAACAAAACCAATGTGATGGTTATCATGTTAGAAAGCTTTGGAAGGGAGTTTATTGGAGCGTACAATAACGGAAAGGGTTATACTCCATTTTTAGATTCGCTAATCGAAGTTTCACTTTCTTTTAACAACGGTTTTGCCAATGGTAAAAAATCAATTGAAGCAGTACCAGCAATATTGGCTTCAGTACCTACATTAATGGACAGTCCGTATATTTCTTCGCCGTATGGTGACAATGAAATTAACAGTCTTCCAAGTATTTTAGGAAAATTTGGTTACGAGTCAGCATTTTACCATGGAGCAACAAACGGTTCAATGCGCTTTGATGCCTTTGCTGCTCAGTGTGGATTTGATCACTATTTTGGAAGAATTGAATACAATAACGATGATCATTTTGATAAAACATGGGGGATTTTAGATGAGTACTTTAATCCGTGGACCGCTAAAAAAATGACTGAATTGCACGAGCCTTTTTTTAGTACTTTGTTCACCCTGTCTTCTCATCATCCGTATTTCATACCGAAACACATGCGCAGTAGCATAAAGAAAGGACCACAACCTATTTGTGCTTCAATCAATTATGGCGATTATGCTTTGCGGCAATTCTTTGAAGAAGCGAAGAAACAACCTTGGTTTGAAAACACCTTGTTTGTAATTCTAGCAGATCATACACCCGCTACTGAAACTGCGCTTTACAACACACGTACACAGATGTATCGAATTCCTATTTTGTTTTATCATCCAAGTGGCAAAATTAAAGCACAAAAAAGCGATGAAGTTTTCCAACAACTCGATATTTTACCTACAATTATCGACCTTTTAAACCTTGAAACAAAATTTTATTCCTTTGGCAATTCTTACTACAATAAGTCTGAAAAAGAGGCGATTACATACATTGAAGGAAGCTATTATTACTATAAAAACAACTTCATGACCACGTTCACGAACGAAAGGGCACGAAATTTGTATGATTTCACAGTTATGAGCACGGATGTTTCTGACTCTTTAGCTGGCCGTCAAAAAGAAGTTAAAGCGAACGAACGAAGGATAAAAGCCTTAATTCAACAGTACAACCGTGATTTGATTATGAATCAAACTACAGTAAATGAAAAAGAAAATTCGCTTCATCGTAAACCCAAAGTCGGGAGTAGGGAATAAAGGAAATATCCCTCAATTGATTGCTGATCACTTAGATCATAATGTTTACGATTATGATATTGTAGAGACAGAATATCGAAAACACGCGAAATTAATCGCCAAAGATTCAGCTGATGCCGGTTACGATATTGTTTGTGCTGTTGGGGGCGATGGTTCGGTTCATGAAGTAGGTACGGCTTTAATTGGAACTAAAACCAAATTAGCAATTCTTCCTGTTGGTTCTGGAAATGGACTTGCTCGACATATGAAAATTCCTTTAAATGTTAAAGAAGCTATAGAATGCATTAATAAAAACAATTCCATTCAAATGGACACTGTTTTAGTAAATGATAAAACATTCCTAGGCGTTGGTGGTTACGGTTTTGACGCTGTAATCGCTAAGAAATTTGACACGCACACACGAAGAGGTTTAAGAGGCTATATCTATTTGATTGCACGGGAATTTTTCAAATACAATCCAATTAACGTTTCTATTGACTTAGACGGGAAAGTTAAAACATTACCAGTAGTACTTTGTACTGTAGCAAATGCATCTCAATTTGGAAATGGATTTACAATTTCACCAAAATCTGATGTTACAGATGGAAAAATTGAACTGTGCTTGCTGAAGCCCTTCTCTATCTGGTCTGCACCTTCTATTATCTACCGTTTTTTCAGAAAGAAAAGCGATAAGTCACGTTTTTCAGAGATCATTCAATTTAAGAATGCAAAAATTAAACTTTCTAAGAAAATGGCGCACTACGATGGTGAACCGTTTGAAGTATTGGACGAGTTGAATGTAAGTGTTGTTCCAAAAAGTTTGAATATACTCGTTGGGTAATTTTCTTTTTTTTAAACTGCAAAGGTCACAAAGACACAAAGTTCGCTAAGAACTTCTTTAACGGTTAAAAAAAACTAAAAGACGCTGCGCCTTATGCTCATCTGCGGGCTTAGCAGTGAATTTTTCAGCAACACAACTCCATGAATTTCAATGTTAATTTATTGATGCTTTGAGACCTTAATTTTCAGTAATCCATTCCCCCTTAGCTTTGCGTCTTTGCGGTAAAACTTTACAACATTTTTTGTAGTATTGTATACAAATAAAAAGCTATGGCATTTATCGAACCTTCATTAGACGTAATTGTTACAAAACTGGAGAAACTAAAAGAAACTGATAAGCCTTTGTGGGGAAGCATGTCCGCTCAGCGAATGGTTGAACACCTTTCTGACAGTATTAGACTGGCATGCGGAGATCATACAATCCCTTTGCAAATTCCTGAAAACAAAGTAAAGTACGCACAGGACTTCCTAAGAACAGACGCTTCCTTGCCTAGAAACTTTGAAGCTGTGTTTGCAAAACCCGAAACGCCTGTTAGAAACAACAACATTCAAAGCGCTATTTCCGATTTTAAAAGCGATTGGCGTAATTTCGAAAGCCACTTTGCGATGCAACCAAAAACAACCACTCTTCACCCTTATTTTGGTGATTTGGATTTTGAATTATGGAAACTCATGCAATCAAAACACATTACACACCATTTGGCGCAGTTTGGAATTGAAGTATAATTTATTTATTCGATATACAAACACTTACAATCGTGTAGTATCGGATACAATGTTATGTGATAATGGTTTAATGATTATTTTAGATGTTAAATATATATTGGGGATATGAGTACCGGTGCACATATCCGCTTGATAATGACCCACAAATAACAAAATGCCCAACATCTTCCTCTATCCAATCATTCCAGCTCTTATCCTCGGAACAATTAACTGGTTGTATTGGAAACGCCGCGGCTATACTTCAAGAGTTCAACTGTTTTTGGGTATTGGAATAATTTACGCGGGAATATATATGCTTTTAAAAAGAATTCTGTAATAGAATTGTTAAATTTGAATTCGTAAATTACCATATGAATTCAATCAAATATCATATTGATGCATTGACCATAACTTTTAAAGAGTTCTTCAAGGGTAACTACCTGCTTTTCTTTATTCCAGGAGGAGTTTTAACCATTATTTATTTGTTATTCAGCTATCACACAAGTCTAGTTGCTGAAACTTTTCTAATGGAAGCGGACGATTCATGGTTGGGCTGGGGAAAAGGAATAATAAACTCTGGAGTAGAAGGTTTTTTTGGTTTTTGGGGATTTTTGGTCGATCAAATTTACATTTTTGCGGTAATCACACTTTTATCGCCATTTAACACTGTACTTTCCGAACGATTGGACACTCAACTCACCGGAACAAATTACACTTCATCCATCGCACGATTTATCAACGACATCATTCGAATGGTATTTATCGTCATGATTGCTGTAACACTCGAAATATCATTTTTGGTCTTTTATTACATCGTTTCGTGGATTTTTGGACTTGGATTCATAGACGGAATCATGTTCTTCGTAATTTCTGCCTTTTTTTATGGTATGGCATTTTACGATTTTGCTTTAGAACGTGATCAAGCAGGTGTTTTTGGAACATTGGGATTCGCTTTTTCTAAACCACTTTCCATGTTATTGACTGGTGCCATATTTTTAATCATCTACTCTATTCCCGTTATTGGAATTCCAATAGCGCCCGTTGTAACCGTAATGGTTTCAACAATTGTTTTTCTATACATAAAAAAGAGATTACCCAAACAAAAAGAATTGAAAACAACCGAAAACAATGAGTGATTTTTTTAAACCATTTAACGCTGTTAACAAAGCAGAATGGGAAGCAAAACTAATTGCTGACCTCAAAGGAAAAGATCCATCTGTGCTAAAAACAACTGACGCGATTGAAGAAATCGAGTTTACTAGTTACACGCACCAAGAAGACATTACATCTTCACCAGAAACTGCCGGAAACTTTCCTTTCACGCGTGGAATGAATACACCGAGTAACGAATGGAAAAACGGATCTCGAATTGTTGTTACCGATGAAAAAACAGCAAACAAAGAAGCGTTGGAAGTTTTGAATTTGGGCGCCGACATGCTGATTTTCGAGCAAACAAAAGCAAATACAAACTGGACAACCGTTCTAAACGAAGTTCAATTGGAATTCATAGAAACACAGTTTTCTATTTCAACATTGGATGCTTTTGAACAGTTATCAGCTATTCAACGTGCCAATTCATTTCAAATGGATGTGCAGTTTGACTTTCTTAAAAGTGATGGTATTGAACTAGAAAAAATTGCGTCTAACTATTCAAAACAACAAGCGCGCTTTTGTGAAGTAAATGGATTTGCTATTCAACAAGCTGGAGCGACAACGTGGCAAGAAATTGCGTTTTGCTTGAGCACTGGTCATGAATACATTGTAAAACTCATGAATGCCGGATTTTCAATCGATCAAGCGAGCGCCTGCATTAATTTCACCATCGGAATAGGTTCGAATTACTTTTATGAAATTGCAAAAATCAGAAGTATAAAGCGTTTATGGGCTAAAGTAATTCGTGCGTACGAACCACAACATAACTGTTCGTACACGTGTAACATCAATGCTCAAATTGGCCATTCAAACAAATCAGTATTCGATCCTCACACAAATTTATTACGTCAAACTACTGAAGCAATGTCAGCTGCAACAAGCGGCGTTCATTCTATCCTTGTTCTTCCTCACGACATGTATTCAACGAAAGGAACAAGTGTTTTAGCACAACGAATGGCGATTAATATCTCAACAATTCTTCAAGAAGAATCCTATTTAGCGAAAGTGGTTGATCCACTTGGTGGAAGTTACTCAATTGAGCTACTAACTGACCAAATTGCGATGAAAGCATGGGAATTGTTCCAGAAAATAGATGCCAAAGGTGGAACAATAAATGAAACGACTCGAAAAGAATTGTTTGAAGCTATTCGCCAAAAACGTGAACAACGAATTGAAGCTTTTGTAAGTGGAAAAACGGTGGGAATCGGAATGAATAAATTCAAAAATCCTGAAGAAATAAATACTTCATGGAAACTACCTTCGTCTTATTTAGGGCTTCCAACATTGATTTTAGAAAACGAATTAACAACGCAAACGGTATGAAAAGAGTAAGTTTTAACCAAATACCGTATGAATCAATTGTCGATACAAAAACAATTGAAACAGAAGTAATACACACGAATGCTGATAAAATTGAATTGAAAAACTCATATTCGGCAAAAGATATTGAATCTACGAATCACATTGGTTTTGTTTCGGGAATTGCGCCTTATTTGCGAGGACCGTATAGTTCAATGTACGCGATTCGTCCATGGACCGTTCGGCAATATGCAGGATTTTCAACTGCTGAAGAATCGAATGCATTTTACAGAAGAAATTTGGCCGCAGGACAGAAAGGATTGTCTGTTGCATTTGATTTAGCGACACATCGAGGTTACGATTCAGACCATCCTCGAGTTGAAGGAGACGTTGGAAAAGCGGGAGTTGCTATCGATTCAATATTAGACATGAAAGTATTGTTCGATCAAATTCCGTTAGATAAAATGTCTGTTTCTATGACCATGAACGGAGCAGTACTTCCAATCATGGCATTTTACATTGTTGCAGCAGAAGAACAAGGTGTAAGTCAAAAAGACCTTTCTGGTACAATTCAAAACGACATTTTGAAGGAATTCATGGTACGAAATACGTACATCTACCCTCCTCTACCATCGATGCGAATTATTTCTGATATTTTCGCTTACACGGCGGAAAACATGCCGCGTTTCAATTCGATTTCAATCTCGGGTTACCACATGCAAGAAGCTGGTGCAACGACTTCAATCGAATTGGCATATACACTTGCAGATGGTTTAGAATACTTACGCGCTGGAACGAAAGCTGGAATGGACATTGATGAATTTGCTCCACGTTTGAGTTTTTTCTGGGCGATTGGAATGGATCATTTTTCTGAAGTTGCCAAAATGAGGGCAGGACGAATTCTTTGGGCGAAAATGGTGCAAGAATTTAACCCTAAAAACGATAAATCGCTTGCTCTTCGAACGCACTGCCAAACGTCTGGATGGAGTTTAACAGAACAAGATCCGTTTAACAATGTTGCTCGAACATGTATTGAAGCACTGGCAGCAGCGCTCGGTGGAACGCAATCCTTGCACACAAACGCATTGGACGAAGCAATTGCTTTACCAACGGATTTCTCGGCTCGAATTGCACGAAACACACAAATTTTCTTGCAAGAAGAAACGGGAATCACTCAACACGTTGATCCATTGGGAGGAAGCTATTTCGTGGAGAAGCTAACTGAAGAATTGGTAGAAAAAGCATGGGAATTAATTTGCGAAGTTGAAGAATTAGGTGGAATGGCGAAAGCCATTGAAACTGGACTTCCAAAAATGAGAATTGAAGAGGCTGCAGCGCGAAAACAAGCACGAATTGATTCAAATAAAGATATCATAGTTGGTGTAAATCGCTATGAATTAGAAGTACAAGATGAAATCGACATTTTGGATGTTGACAATGCCAAAGTACGCGATTCTCAAATCGATAGATTGAATCAACTGAAAGCAAATCGCAATCAAGAAACGGTAACGACATTACTAAATGAATTGACTGAAGCTGCTAAAAGTGGAAATGGCAATTTATTAGAAATTGCTGTTCGATGTGCACGCGAAAGAGCTTCTCTGGGAGAAATTTCAACTGCTCTTGAAAATGCATTTGGAAGATACCAAGCTACAATTCGCTCAATTAACGGCGTTTATTCATCAGAATCTATGGGAGACAACGATTTCAATACCGCAAAAGAAATGGCTGATAAATTCAGTCAACTAGAAGGAAGAAGACCGCGTATTATGGTTGCAAAAATGGGACAAGACGGTCACGACAGAGGCGCAAAAGTTATTGCAACGTCATTCGCTGATATTGGTTTCGATGTTGACATCGGACCACTTTTCCAAACGCCAGAAGAAGCAGCAAAACAAGCAGTGGAGAATGACGTGCATATTTTAGGTGTTTCATCGTTGGCGGCGGGACATAAAACCCTTGTTCCTAAAGTAATTGATGAACTTAAAAAATTAGGGCGCGAAGATATTATGGTAATTGCCGGAGGAGTCATTCCACAGCAAGATTATGACTTTTTATACGAAGCTGGAGTGTTTGGTGTTTTCGGTCCTGGAACAAAAATTTCGAAAGCGGCGCAAGACATTTTAGCGCTATTAATAAAAAGCTACGATTGAGCTAAGATTCAAAAAAAATCATAACTTTGGTATAATACGTGTCGAAATTTACGGCATAGTATTTGAATTAATCATTGAAAAAAATTATTTAAGATGAAAAATGTACTTACTCTACTGTGTTTATTATTCATAACACAAATCTCTTTTTCTCAAGCTCCAAAATACGATGATTTAAAAATCCTGTATGCAGATGCGAACTATGAAAAGTTGGCTAAAGTAGCTTCAGGTTATACTGAGAATGATAAAACCAAAAAGGATGTACTTCCATACATTTGGTTGGCAAAAGGCTTATATAAAGTTTCTCTTTCTGGAACAGACAACGAAGATTTCAAAAACGCCTATAAAGACGCAATTAGTGCTTTGGGTAAAGGAATCAAATACGATATGAAAGCGTCTAATGGTTCAACAATAGAAGAGCATAGCGAATTTGTTGAGTTGTTTCAAAAAAGTTTATTTGAAGTTATTGATAATGAATTGGCTTCAGGAAGTGCTCAAAAAGCATATGGTTGGGCTGTTCGTTACATGAAAATTACTCAAAATGAAGCAGGAATTAAATATGTGATGGGAGTGTGTAAATACAAAGCTGAAGACAAAACAACTGCACGATCATTATGGCAAGAAGCTGATGCAAGTTTAAAAACTGTTGAGAGTATTCAAAACTGGAGCGAAGCGGACAAAAGCATGTTAAAAATTGGTGTTCTTCGTTCAGCAGCTGCATTAAACGAAAGTAGACAACAAGACAAAGCACGTGAGCTATTGAATAAAGTCGCGCATTGGTTTGAAAACGATGATGACTGGAAAGAACGTTACGATAATATTATCAACTAATTAAATAGATTGATACGGAAAAAGACCTTCATTTGAGGGTCTTTTTTTTTGTTTCAACAATTCCCGTTTTAAAACAATTTGACACTAGTTTCATCCGATCTTTCAATTGTATTAATTTTATTCCATGAGAAAAGTGCATCCGTATCTAAAAAACAAATTCATAATTACAATTATTGTATTTGTTACATACTCGCTGTTTTTAGATGAAAACGATATGTTCACCATGATTTCCAACTCTACTAAACTAAGTCAATTGGAGACGAAAAAAGTGGAATTAACTACCGAATTAAAAACGACAACGGGTATTCTCAAAAAGCTAAAATCGAAAAGCGAAGTAGAACGCTTCGCTAGGGAAAAGAAATACTTCAAAATGGATGACGAAGATTTATTTGTGATCTACGATAAATCAGTCGAAAATTAATCGTGTTTTTCTTCGTGCTGATTGAAAAACTGTCCGCGGTAATAATCAATAATTGAGACATTGTGAAAATAGAACAACGCGATTTGTTCATATGAAAAGCCATTTATTGCCATATTCATTGCTCCTTCTTGACACAAGCCAACACCGTGACCAAAACCACGTCCCGTTAATACCACTTCATTTCCTTCCAGACGTGTGCTAAAATAGGTCGACTTTAAATTGAATTCTTGTCTTAAATCACGCAGTGGAACTCCTAAAGATGGGTGAATAAAAAAGGCTTTTCTATCTTCTTGAATAAATGAATAACGCTCGTCACTTTTTCCAATTGGCAAGCGATTGAATCCAAATTCTTTATTTAAATAAGTATCCCATTGTGTTTTGCTAATCCTCTTTTCCCAAGTAGCTTGCCTCGTGTGAATACAGAAGGTATCTTTAAACGTCTCAACATATGGTACAGATGTGTTCCAAACATACGCAGCATCACAGGTTTGACCACCACAATTTGCTGAGAAGTAACTTGTAATCAAACTATTTCGATTATCTACCATTACCATTCCCGAAGTAGCTTTTACAGCCTCGTTTATTGAAGGAGTGTGTCGCAACATATTGTGATACGCTTGGCAGTGGACTCCATCACACAGTTGAAAGCCATCTTTTTCGTGACGTTTCAAATTTTTCAAAGCATAGGTTCGACTCATTAATGCTTGAACTTTATAATATTCGATGTGACGGCCTCCACCTCCTTCTGATTCTATTACACCACCTAAATAATTATCAATATCTACTAAATTGACCAAGGTAAGATTTCCAGAAGATGCTTTAATTTCTAGTCCATCTTGATAATATCTGGTTTTAAAACTTGGCTGAACTGAATTGAACTGAATTACCGAATTTTCTGTCGTTGGAACTATTTCAACCTTATTCGTGAGCTTCAAATCCAAGCCGTTCTTGATGACTTGAACACGGCTATTATAATAGTTCAATTGAATTTTATCACCTTCGATCAACCGCGTTACTGAAGCGGTATCTGCATACACATCATAAACACCGCGCTCAACAGTTAAACTAATTTTAGAAACTTTGTATTGACGCAAAATTCCGATGCGCATTTCCTGACCAAACAGAAAGTGAGTCATTAAAATCAGAAAAATGGTAATACACTTGTTCACGCGACAAAATTAAAGGACAAACGGATGCCTTTTTGACAACTATCAAATAGTTTTTAACAAGAACTGTGCTACTTTCTTGCTTGCTCCTTCTCCACCTAGCATTTCTTCAAGTTCATCATAGGAATCTTCCATGGATTTTCGATAACCTGAATCATTCAATAACAAATCAATTTCAGCACGAATTTGCACAGGATTGCACTCTTTTTGAATCAATTCCTTCACCACTTCTCTACCCATGATTAAATTCACCAAAGAAATGAAATCCACCTTCACCAGCTTTTTTGCTATACGATACGAAACCTCATTCCCTTTATAACAAACTACTTCGGGGACTTTAAACAAGGCCGTTTCCAAGGTCGCAGTTCCAGAGGTTACTACTGCCAAATCAGAGTTTGCAAGAACTGAATATGTTTCACCATAAACTACATGAGCATCTTTAGAAATACTTTCATAAAAACTAGATTCTAAATTTGGCGCTCCAGCTACAACTATTTGATGTGAATCAATTCCTCTTAATGCTTCCAACATTATTGGTAGTTTCTTTGAAATTTCCTGTTTTCTACTCCCTGGTAAAACGGCAATAATTGGTCGCACGTCCAAGTTATACTTTGAACGTAACTCAGTCGACGTATTTTCCTTTTTATACTTTGCGATTTCATCAATAAGTGGATTACCAACATATTGAACTTCATAATTGTGTTTCGCATAAAATGCCTTTTCAAAAGGAAGAATCACAAACATATGATCCACAACTTTCTTTATTTTATGCACGCGCGACTCTTTCCAAGCCCAAATAGATGGTGAAATATAGTAATACACTTTAATTCCTTTCGACTTTGCCCATTCGGCAATTCGGAGGTTAAATCCTGGATAATCAACCAGTACAAGTGCATCTGGCTGAAAGGCTTCAATATCCTTTTTACAAAACGAAATATTTTTAAGAATCGTTCCTAGGTTTGCAATCACTTCTACAAATCCCATAAATGCCAATTCCTTAATATGTTTTGCTAGTCCATCTGGCTGAATCGCTTTCATTCTGTCGCCACCCCAAAAACGAAACTGAATTTCCGGGCTTTCATCAAGCAACGCATTCATCATATTACTCCCGTGTAAATCGCCCGATGCTTCACCAGCTACAACATAAAGCTTCATAATTAAAAGAATTTAATATAAATGATGTATGGCGCATACAGCACAGATCCCAAAATAATTCCCATTGCAAAATTAAAACGTTCCTTATTCAGGAAAATATAAAACCAAACCAAATTCGCGATAATCGAAATTGTTATAATTTGAATACGGTAAGGTCCGTTCAAATGAAATTTATTCCATAAAAACTCAAAATAATAATTCTGAGAAAATGCAATTACAAGAAGTACCAATGGAATAAATAGCAACGGTGTAATAAGTCCCAGTAAAAGTCCTTTTGTGTGGTCCATCGACCATTTTCTTAAATTCATAATTTCCAGTTTTCTAATTCTTTTAACGCTTTATAAGATGTCATGTCAAATTGAGTTGGCACAATGCTGGCATATCCTTTATCGATCCAGTACAAATCTGTGTCATTCGTTTTTTCTTGATTCAAAAAGTGGCCAGTTAACCAAAAATAAGGTTTTCCGAATTGATCCAAACGCTTGTCAAAACTATCTTCCCAAAATGCTTTGGCTTGGTGACAAACTTTAATCCCTTTGAAATTCTCTTCAGAAACATCAGGAATATTGACATTTAGACAAACTCCTTCCGGCATTCCGTTCTGTAAAACTTTTTCTACCAATTGCTTCACAACAAGTTGAGCAACAGAAAAGTCGGCATCGCTATCAAAATTACAAAGAGAAAATCCAATTGATGGGATGTTTTCCATTGCACCTTCAACCGCAGCGGACATCGTTCCTGAATACAGCACATTCGTTGAAGTATTTGCTCCATGGTTTATTCCAGATACAATTAAATCTGGTTTTTCTTTCATCACCTCATAAATTCCAAGTTTCACACAATCCACTGGTGTTCCAGAGCATGAGAAAGCGACGGAATCTTCAAAAAAATCCACTTTACTAATGCGAAGGGGATAATTAATCGTAATTGCATGCCCCATTCCAGACTGAGGAGAATCAGGTGCTACAACGTAAATATCACCAAAATTTTTAACAGCATTGAATAATGAACGAATCCCTTTAGCTGAAATACCATCGTCATTTGTAACTAATATTATTGGTTTTTTCGCACTCATTACTCTTTTAATTACCGATGTTGCGAAAGTAACGAAAGTTATCCTAATCTTTCTATTAAAATCGGGTCTATTCCGACAGAATTCACTAATTTTGAAAACAATTAAAGCGCATTTATTCATTGACCATCACGCGAATGACAACGAAAGAATTATTTGATATTGTTACAGGACTTACGCAGGAAAACATAGAAAAAGTCAATAAGGCTGTTAAAAAACTTAGTCCTGATCAATTAAATTGGAAACCAAACCCTGGTGTTTGGAGTGTTGCGCAGGTGTTGGCCCATTTAAACGAGTACGGAAATTATTATCATCCTACAATTACAAAAAAACTAGAAGTCACTCGATTTACAACGAATACAAAAGAAGCTTTTATCAGTTCCCCTTTAGGTCGCTCCGCGTGGAAATCAATGAAATTAGGGAAAGCAAACAACATAAAACGAAAATTCAACGCTCCTAAAGAGTACAACCCTACAATTCATCCTTCAATTATGAAAGGAAATGAATTTGATACCTTTATTGGACAACAAAATGATTTTTTGTCAATTATAGAGAAATCAAAAGGTGTTAATATTCGTCGTGTAAAAGTCCCTATTTCTATCTCGAAAATTATACGTTTAAGACTGGGCGACGCATTGTTGTTTATTACCTATCACAACCAACGGCACGTTCAACAGATTATCAATTTAACGTCTAGCGTTAACTTTCCAAGAAAATAAGCATGGAAAAAAAAGCGTGTTGTATCGTTAGTATTTCACCCGTTCGAAGTGAATCAAAAGACTCATCTGAAATAGTTACACAATTGATGTTTGGTGAACCTATTCGTGTTCTAGAAATCAATGAACCATGGTGCAAAATTGTTACAGAAACAGACGCATACGAGGGATTTATCGATATAAAACATATTGAGTTTTTAAGTGAAAAGGAAGCAAGACGTTGGTCAGATGGCCTCGGCTATTTGGCAAAGCGGGAAATAAAAATTATGGCAAATAACGAACAACAGTTTATTTGTCGTGGAGCTTTCCTACCTGAAAATGTAAGCACGTTTACCATAGGAAATAACACCTACACAATCGTCGACGCTCGCGATACTACTTTTTCATCAATAGTAGATCTAGCCAATGACTACTTGAATACTCCTTATTTGTGGGGAGGGAAATCTCCATTTGGAATTGATTGTTCTGGTCTTACACAAACCGTTTACCGTATTTTTGATTACAATTTACCACGTGATGCTTCCGATCAATTCGAACATGGAACGGATATTCAATTCGACCATATCGAGGCGGGAGACTTGGCCTTTTTTGAAAATAAAACAGGAAAGATTACGCATGTTGGAATATTAGACGGAGAAGGAAAAATAATACACGCTTCTGGGCATGTTCGCAAAGACACTTTAACACCCGCTGGAATTGTTCATTCAAAATCAGGGGAGTTAACACATAAACTATCTAAAATAAAACGACTTTAAACGCATCGAGTATCAGATTTTAATGATATTTGCAGAAACTACCACAATATGAAAATATTAATCACAGGAGGAGCAGGATTTATAGGAAGTAATTTAACGAAACGATTGGTAGACGACGGTCATCAAGTTGTTGTTTTGGATTCACTTTTAAGAGGAAATAAACTAGAAAAAGATACTTTCTCTAAAATTGAATTCGTTAAAGGAGATGTTCGCGATTTAGAACTGGTAACTTCAGCATCCAAAGGATGTGATTTAATTTTTCATTTTGCAGCAGTTCTTGGTGTTGATATCGTGGCTGACAATCCGGTTGAGACCATGGATGTTGAAGTAATTGGAGCCCGAAACGTTGTTTTCGCTGCTGAAATGAATAACATCAAAAAAATAATGTATGCTTCTACAAGCGGCATTTACGGTCATTCAGCCATTGAAAATGCATTAACAGAGGAAGTTTTGGTGGATCCAAGAACATCATACGCAATGGCCAAACGCTACAACGAAATTTATTTGGCATCGCACCATGAAGAACGTGGAATCGATGTTATTTCATTGCGGTTTTTTAATGTTTACGGCTGGAATCAAGATACACGAATGGTGATTCCTTTGTTTTTTGAGCAAGCATCAAATAATAATAAGATAACTGTTTTTGGCAATGGAAAGCAAACACGTGATTTCACTTATATCGATGATACAATTGAAGCTTGTGTACGTTTAATGGACATTAAAGGCTGTCACATTGTAAACATCGCGAATGAAGCAGAATGGTGCATTGATGATGTCGCTTCTCAAATCAAAGAAATTACAAATTCCAGTTCGGAAATATCATTTATAGAAGCACCTAAGAAACGATACGACTACGAAGTTGAACGCCGCGTTGGAAGCTCTAAAAAATTAATGGAACTCACTAATTACAAACCTGATACTACACTCAACGAAGGATTAAAGAAAATATATAAACGTAATTATTAAGTAAAGTAATGGCAAGAGACACAGCTATTTTCGATCTAATTGAAAAAGAAAAAGAAAGACAATTACACGGAATTGAGTTAATCGCTTCGGAAAATTTTGTAAGTGACGATGTGATGAACGCAATGGGTAGCGTATTAACGAACAAATACGCAGAAGGATTACCTGGAAAACGTTATTATGGCGGATGTGAGATTGTTGATCAAGTAGAAAATATCGCAATTGAGCGTTTGTGCAAACTTTTTGGAGCGGAATGGGCAAATGTTCAACCACACTCTGGAGCACAGGCAAATGCAGCTGTATTACTTGCATGTTTAAATCCAGGAGATAAAATTCTAGGATTTGATTTATCTCATGGAGGACATTTAACACATGGTTCTCCGGTCAACTTCTCAGGTAAAATCTACAAACCGCACTTTTATGGAGTGAATAAAGAAACGGGAAAGGTAGATTATGAAATGATGGAAGAAGTTGCGAGACGCGAAAAACCGAAATTAATTATTTGTGGAGCTTCGGCATACAGTAGAGATTGGGATTATGCAAGAATACGCAAAATTGCTGATGAAGTTGGAGCGTTGATATTGGCAGATATTTCTCATCCTGCGGGAATGATTGCTACTGGAATGCTAAATAGTCCAATGGAGCATTGTCACATTGTTACAACTACAACCCACAAAACGCTGCGCGGTCCACGTGGAGGAGTTATTATGATGGGGAAAAATTTCGATAATCCTTTTGGTTTAAAATGGGTCAACGGAAATCCTAAATCAATGGCTGCATTATTAGATGCTGCGGTGTTCCCAGGAACCCAAGGCGGACCATTGGAACACGTTATTGCTGCAAAAGCCGTGGCATTTGGAGAAGCTTTAAAACCGGAGTATGCTACCTACATGAATCAAGTAAAATTGAATGCGGCGACATTAGCAGAAGAATTTGTAAAACGAGGATATCAAATCATCTCTGGAGGAACTGAAAATCATTCTATGTTGATTGACTTGCGCTCGAAAGGAGTGACTGGAAAAGATGCCGAAAATGCATTGGTTTTAGCTGATATTACCGTAAATAAAAATATGGTTCCATTTGATACAGAATCGCCTTTTGTGACATCTGGAATTCGCGTAGGAACTCCGGCGATAACAACTCGTGGAATGAAAGAAAATGAAATGGCAAAAATTGCAGAATTAGTTGATAAAGTCATCACAAACATAGGAAATGACGAAATAATTCAAGCCGTACATAAAGAAGTAAAAGAATTAATGGCAAATAGACCATTATTTGCTTGGTAGAAAGTGCAATTGGTTGCTTCAAAAAAGTATACAATAACATCGTAAATTGGACACGCTAGTTTACGATGTTATTCTTTCAATCATCTAATGGATTTTGCTGGCACACCTTCTTCGTCCAATACCTTACCAAACCAAACTATCGCAAAACCATCCTTAATACCAATGCCAATCGCATTCCATTTTGACGACTTCCAAATAGCTTCATTAATGATAACATTATTGTGATGAACACTTTTTTTCCATGATTCCAGGGCGTAATCCGCCGTCATTACAAATTTACCATATTTCGGATCTGAACTTCCGCAAGCAATTTCAAAACCATCTCCTTTATATGACGTTAATTCTCTTGGCTTGTCCCACATACAGCTCGCTTTATTATGATCTGAAGTATAACAACAGCTGCTCCATTTACCTTTATCAGACCAACTATGAGTATTGCATTCACTTTTTAAATCAGGCTTATTTTCAACCAAATCTCTGCAATGTTCTTGAGCTACAAAAGTCAATGATTTTGAGAGGTGAATTTTAGGCAAGTTTTTCGATTTACGATACTCCATTATCATGTTATACAACTTCAGCTCTTCAACTGATAGTGAAGTAGACGCAACATCTGATTTTGATATTGGCAGACTAAAACTTGTTGATAATATAATGATTGTAATAAATAAAAAATAGAGTTTCATAATGCGTATTAATCAGTTCGACACGATAATTTTGATTCTAAAAATAAACTTTTTTCAAATGAACAAGCTGCTTTATTTATGTAGCCGATTGTTTTCGAATCACCTTCCAAAACAGTTTTGGGAAAAAGCGTTTTAGTGTTACCGCTTTAATCTCCTTATTTCCGATTAGGATCTCTTTTTTGTTTTTTTCAACAGCTTTCAACAAAATGGCAACACAATCTTCAGCTGACATGCCAGTTTCTTGGTTATGATCCATTTCTCCGTGTTTTTCGCCAGATGAATTTAAAGCATTTAAAGAAATAGCAGTATTTATCTTTCCAGGACAGGCTATTGTAACATTTATACCGAATTGCTCTTCTTCTAGTCGAAGACTTTCATAGAATCCATGCAGAGCATGTTTTGATGCACTGTAAGCGCTTCTCAAAAAGAAACCAAACTTCCCTGCAATACTAGAAATGACAACAATATGCCCGCTTTTTTGACTCTCCATGAATGGAAGAACCGCTTTGGTCAAGGCAACGTTTCCAAAATAATTAATTTCCATGATACGTCGATCAACTTCCAAAGGTGTTTCTCGTACGTTTGATCGTTGCGATAGTCCTCCATTGTTAAATAGAAAATCTATTTGACCATACTGGTCGTAAACCCTTTGAGCCAATTGATCAAATGCTGAATTTTGTTCCAAATCCAAAGGAATAACCATGTGAAACTCAGGATTTGTTAAGTTTAATTGAATCTCACGTAATTTATCTTCGTTTCTAGATGAAAGAACAACTTTAGCACCCTTATTTGCTAACTGTCGCGCCATCTCTATTCCTATACCTGATGAAGCACCTGTAATCCAAACAACTTTATTTTCGAACATAATTTTGAATTCTTTATATCTCAAAGCTAAAAAAAATCCCATCAACCAGTAGGAAGATGGGATTTCAATTTTATTAAATCTTTTATTTACAGATCATTAGGAAGAGCTACTGTTTTGTATCCTTTCTTTTTAGGTTTCAGTGCATCGATAAATACAATTTTAAACTTCTCTCCATCTGTATTTTCTATCATTTCAGAAATTCCATTTACAATAATTGGAGCCATTTTTTTAGAATTGTAAAATTTCTTTTCCATCAATTCGTATGTCATATCATCGTATTGAAGGAAAATTGATACAATAACTCCGTTCTCTACTCGCGCTTTACCGGCGATACAATATGATCCTCCTTCTTCAATGAAACTAATAATCACATTTCTATGCATATCGTCTGCAATTGCATTTGCACCACGATCATCAAACGCTTTTTGAAGTTTAATGAAGCAATCATCTTGGGAAAATCCTGAAAAACTGATGATTGTAATAATTAAGGCTAGTATATTTCTTTTCATATTTTGTATAGTTTTGAGCAAAGCTCGGTTTCAAATATAGCAAGTTTGATTTAATTTTTATGCCCTGCCATTTAATTTATTTATTTTTGACGAAATGTAAATTCGATGAGTGAAAAACAAATAGCAGACCATTTTTCTGAAGCAAGCCAAATTTTACTAAAATTTAACACTTCTGAAAACATTCAAAAAATCGCAAAAGCGGGAGCTATTATGGTTTCCTCTATAAAATCGGGTGGAAAAATAATTAGCTGTGGAAACGGAGGTTCAATGTGTGATGCGATGCATTTTGCAGAAGAACTTACTGGAAGGTATAGAGATAACCGTCCTTCAATCGCTGCTCTTTCTATTTCTGATCCAAGTCACATTACATGTGTCGGAAACGATTACGGATTTGATTTTATTTTTTCACGATTTTTAGAAGGAGTTGGAAAAGAAAATGATGTTCTACTTGCCATTTCCACGTCGGGCAATTCCAAAAATGTTTTGAATGCTATTCGCGTGGCTAAAGAGAAAAAAATGCTTGTGATTGGTCTAACAGGAAAAACAGGAGGCGAAATGGCAAATCTTTGCGATGTCGAAATTAGAGCGCCTCATTCGGAGTTCGCAGATCGCGCCCAAGAAATTCACATCAAAGTTATTCATTCACTTATTGATTTTATTGAAAATAATGTCCATTAATTCAATTGTTAGAAGTTGAATTCACTATCTTTGCACCGAAAAATTTATAACTAATTATGGGAACAATAGCACAACGTTTTGAGTCTGGAGAACAGAAATCGAACAAAGGACATTTTAAGAATTTAGTCATGCTTGCTCGTGTTGATGGGAAAATAGATATTGAAGAGCGTGGTTTATTGAATAGAATTGCAAAGCGTTTGTCGTTGACATCAGATCAAGTTCAAGAAATTTTAGATCACCCAGAAAATTACCCAATGATTCCACCATCTTCTTTAGAAGAGCGTTTCGAACGCTTCATTCAATTGGTTCAAATGATATTGGTTGATGGAACCATTGAACCTACTGAGGAAAAATTAATTGGTAAATATGGTATCGCTCTTGGATTTAATGAAGAGCAAGTTCAGGAGTATGAAGCTAAAATTATACAAAACTTACAAAATGGAATGGATCGTTCAGAGGTACTTGAATTATTCATATAAATTATAAGACGAACAGTTTAAGCCGTCGGACAATGTCAGACGGCTTTTCTTTTGTAAATAAGTTGTTGAAAACTCCTTGCTTTAAGGCTTATCTAAACCGCTTTTATCCGAACTAATTCTTTAATTTTGTTACTTACCTGAATTTGTATGATTCAAGAAGAATTACTAGTTAACGTAAAAAATATTTTCTCAGCTTATTTGGAGCAGAACGGTCATCGAAAGACGCCTGAACGCTTTGCAATACTCGCTGAAATCTACAATTACTCAGGACATTTTGATATAGAGACGCTTTATGTTGAAATGAAAAATCAAAATTACCGCGTTTCCCGAGCGACCTTGTACAATACAATAGAATTGCTATTGGCTTGTAATTTAGTGAGAAAACATCAATTTGGGAAAAACATTGCACAATTTGAAAAGTCACATGGTTCAAAACAACACGATCATATTTTGTTAACTGATACTGGTGAATTAATCGAATTTTGTGATCCTCGAATTCAAAATATAAAATCGACTCTTGAGGAGTTGTTTGACATTGAAATTCAACACCATTCACTTTATTTTTATGGTGTGAAAAAATCATCAAAAAAGAACTAATTTGAATTTATCATACGACATATCGTTTGTGGATAATCTGGTTGTTTATACGTTAAACGGTAAAATCACAACCGAAAATGATTTTCAGGACTTGGAAAAGGCAGTTTTCGAAAACATCAGTAAAAATCATGTTAAAGTCGTTTTTGATTTAGAGAATTTAACACACACTAATTCTTCCGGCATTAGTTTATTCATGAAAACGTTGACAAAAACTCGTATTATGAATGGTGATTTAGTATTAATGAATATCAACGGAAATGTAAAGAAAGTTTTCATCATTTCTAAACTCGATGAAATATATACCATTTGTGAAAATCAGATGGAAGCTATCAATTATTTTAAATTAAAACAATGAAAGTAGACGTACTATTAGGTTTACAGTGGGGTGATGAAGGAAAAGGTAAGATCGTTGACGTTCTTACTCCGGAATACGATATTATCGCTCGTTTCCAAGGAGGACCAAATGCCGGTCACACCTTAGAATTTGAAGGAATTAAACATGTTCTTCATACCATTCCTTCAGGAATTTTTAGAGAAGGTGTTATGAATTTAGTTGGAAACGGTGTAGTTATCGATCCTGTTATTTTTCAAGCGGAACTAGAAAAGTTAAAACCATTTAACTTCGATTATAAAGCGCGTTTGGTTATTTCTAAAAAGGCTCATTTAATTCTTCCGACTCATCGTTTACTTGATGCAGCATCAGAAGCGGCAAAAGGGAAAGATAAAATTGGTTCAACATTGAAAGGTATTGGTCCAACTTACATGGATAAAACTGGTCGTAATGGACTAAGAGTGGGTGATTTATTTTCGCCAAAATTCATGGAAAAATACAACGCTTTAGTTGAAAAACACAAGACCATTTTAGATCATTATCCTGACTTTGACTACGATATTTCTGAATACGAAACACCTTGGATGAAAGCTATTGAAGTGCTGAAGGAATTAAAAGCGGTTGATAGTGAACAATTTATCAATGACGCAATTAAAGCAGGAAAGAAAATTTTGGCTGAAGGTGCACAGGGAACCATGCTTGACATTGATTTTGGAACTTATCCATTTGTGACTTCGTCAAATACTGTAACTGCTGGAACGTGTACAGGTCTGGGAGTTGCGCCAACAAAAATTGGAAATGTTATTGGTATTTTCAAAGCATATTGTACGCGTGTTGGTAGCGGACCATTCCCAACTGAATTGGATGATGAAGTTGGTGAAAGAATTCGTAAGGAAGGCTTCGAATTTGGAGCCACCACTGGAAGACCTCGAAGATGTGGGTGGGTTGATTTACCTCAATTGAAGTACGCAATTATGATCAATGGTGTATCTGAACTTTCAATGATGAAAGCTGATGTGCTTGATAAGTTTGATACAATTCGCGTATGCACACACTATATGATCGATGGAGAACGTTATGATTACTTTCCGTACGATGTAAATGACGTTGAAGTAACTCCAATTTATGAGGACTTCAAAGGATGGAATTGTGACACAACTAAATTAAGTTCGTTTGATGATGCACCCAAAGAATTGAAAGATTACGTGCTGTATTTGGAACGAAATTTGGAGGTTCCGATTACCGTTGTTTCTGTAGGACCGGATAGAAAACAAACCTTAAATAATAAAGTGCTCGCTTGAAATTAACTTTCAACATACTCAAAAGTGCGCTCCTAATAAGCGCACTTTTTTTGATTAAATCGCATGGTTTTTCTCAAAAAGAATCACTCGAGCTTTTACCTGGTTCGGAATCACTCCAGTATGATGCTAAAACTGGAATACACCGACTTCTAGGAAATGTAAATTTCATTTACCAAGGCAACAAAATGTATTGTGATTCGGCCTACTATTTCCAACGAACGAAAAGTGTAAGAGCGTATGGACACGTTCACATTAATAAACGAGATACATTAAATCTATTTTGCGATTCACTTTTCTACGATGGAAGGACAGATAAAGCCACTCTTTGGGGAAACGTGAGGGTTAGAGATAATGAGTATAAATTAACTACAGACACGCTGCATTACAACTCCAAAACTGGTCAAGCGTATTATTTAAACTATGGTAAAGTTGTTAGCATTGTATCAAAGGAAGAGTTGACAAGTAAAGTTGGATATTTTCATCCAAATACAAAAAATTTCTTTTTTAGTAACAAGGTTGTTTATAAAAGCACAGAAGTGACTATGACAACTGATACATTGAAATATACCTACAGTCAACGTAAGACTTACTTTTACGGCCCGACTCAAATAAATACGAAGGACGCAGTCATACTGTGTGAATCAGGATGGTATCAAACTGAAACGGGACAAGCTGAACTGCGTAAAAATGCTTCCATCACTAAAGGAAAAGATTATATTTCTGGAGATATATTGATTTATGATCCTGTAAAAACCGAGTACATTGGCAAAGGCAATGTCTATTACAGAGATACTACAGAAAAAGTCTCTTTTAAAGGAGATTACGGCTTTATGTCAGATACCTTGAACTATTCATTTTTGACTGGACATGCACTCGCAATTAAAGAATTAAAAGATGATACAGTCTACATTCACGCCGATACGCTTTACAATTACAAATTGGACTCCGTTTCAATTGTAAAAGCATTTAATGGAGCGCGAATTTATGCTACAAAGTTTCAAGGAATGGCGGATAGTATCGTATACAGCTCTGAAAAAGAATTAATTGAAATGTACCACTCTCCAATTGTATGGGCTAAAAATGGTGAATTAAAAGGCGACTATATCGATGTTAGAATCACTGACACTATCATTCACCAAGTAAACATTACCGACAACGCTACAATTTTAATGGAGGTTAAAATTGACACTTTTTACAATCAAATTGCTGGAAAAAGAATAATTGCTGACTTTAGAGATAATGACATTTACAGAGCCACCGTGAATGGAAACGCAACAACAATTTTCTTTCCTGAGGAAGAAATAAAAACAGATTCTACTTTCACAAAAAAGCGAATCGGAATGAATCGATTGTATGCAAGTGATTTAAGAATTGACATTGATAGTAGTGAAATTAGCGGAATAACGTACATTGAAAAACCAGATGGTGTTTTTTATCCATTGGATAAACTGAAAAAGGAAGAACAATTTGTCCAAGGATTCGATTGGAAAGACGCTCTTCGACCAAAATCGTTAGAAGCAATTTTTGAAGGAGAGTAAACCTACTCTATCACTTCACCTTCGTTAGTTTTCCGCAGAACACGTTGTACACCTTCAACCTGTTCAAATTTGCGCATCAACTGTTCTAAATGCTCGGTATCAAAAACCATCACTGTCAAATTCCCTTCAAAAATACCGTCTTCCGTCTCAAACGAAATTGATTTCATATTGACGTTATGTTGATTGGAAATAATTTCTGTTAAGCGATTTACAATTCCCATTCTATCGATTCCGTGCACTGTTATTTTGGCAACGTTCTCTTTTAAATCTGAATTTTTCCATGTTGCCTTTATGCACCGATAAGCCATTTTAGACATCAGATTTTCAGCATTAGGACAACTGTATCGATGTATTTTTATCCCTTCGCTTATTGTCACAAATCCAAATACTTTATCACCAGGCAACGGATCACAGCAAGCCGCCATTGTGTATTCAATACTCTTAAAGTCATCACCTATCAAGATAGTATCCTTCTTTCCATCTATTTTAGAAAAAATATCTGAAGGTTTTTTTGTCTTTTTAACGACTTTCTTTTCGATATGTAGAATACCGTTAACATTTTCTAACTCACGTAATTTCGTTAAATCAATTTTACTTTTTGCTATTCTATAGTACAACTCAATTGCACCTGGCATTTTATAAAATTTTTCGAGAACGGTTATGTTTTCCGAGGTAAAACGAATATTGTGCTGCTTAAATTTGCGCTCTAATATTTCTTTTCCATCCTGAGCAATACTGTTTCTCTCTTCATTTAAAGAAGATTTAATTTTTTGCTTTGCTCGAGCTGTAACTACAAATCGCGTCCACTCCTCGTTTGGTTTCTGTTTTGACGAAGTAATAATTTCAACTTGGTCTCCACTAATTAATTGATAGCTCAATGGAACCAATCGATTGTTCACTTTGGCACCAATACATTTATCTCCAATATCCGTATGAATATCATAGGCGAAATCTAAAATTGTAGCGCCTGTTGGTAAAACCCGTAAATCACCCTTCGGAGTAAAAATATAAATTTCATCACTAAACAAATTCAATTTGAATTCATTTATGAAATCCATTGCATTTGAGTCTGGACTAGACATTAAATCTCTAATTTCAGAAATCCATCGGTCGAATTTTGATTCAGAATTATTCGATTCCTTGTATCGGTAATGAGCAGCCAAACCTTTTTCTGCAATTTCATCCATTCGTTCTGAACGAATTTGAACTTCTACCCATTTTCCAGTTGGAGACATCACCGTCGTATGCAGAGATTCATAACCATTTGCCCGAGGTGTTGAAATCCAATCTCGCAATCGATCAGGGCTAGGTTGATAAAAGTCAGTTACAATACTGTACACCCTCCATGCATCAGGTTTTTCTAATTCAACTGGTGTTTCAAGAATAATACGAATGGCAAAAATATCATAAACCTCATCAAAAGGAATTCCCTTTGACTTCATTTTTTTCCAGATGGATGAAATTGATTTCGTTCTCGCTTTTATTTGAAAAACATACCCTTCATGCTGCAACGCTTCTTTTATAGGCTGAGTAAACTTTCGAATAAACCTATTTCTGACATCTTGAGTAGATTTCAATTTCTTTTCAATATCGGCATAAATCTCTGGTTCGGTATATCGAAAAGCTAAATCCTCTAATTCACTTTTAATCGAATATAAACCGAGACGATGAGCCAAAGGTGCATATAAAAATTTCGTTTCAGAGGCAATTTTTATTTGCTTATCATGACGCATACTCGAAAGTGTACGCATGTTATGCAGTCGATCCGCAAGTTTTATCAAAACAACTCGAATGTCATCCGAAATGGTTAAAACCATCTTACGAAAATTCTCTGCTTGGACAGATGCAGATTCGTCAAAAACCTCAGGAATCTTAGTTAAACCATCAATGATCAACCGAACTTTTGGTCCGAACAAATCCTCAACGTCATCCAAAGTAATGTGGGTATCTTCAACTGTATCATGCATTAACGCACAAACAATAGCTGTTGTTCCTAAACCCATTTCTTCAGCACAAATTCGTGCAACAGCAATTGGGTGATAAATATAAGGTTCACCAGATTTTCGGCGCATTTCTTTGTGAGCATCTACTGCTACATCGAAGGCCTTTCGAATCATTTGAGTATCTTCCTTGCTACGATTTTTATGTGTACGCAACAAACCACGAAAGGCATTTAAAATATCCTTTCTCTCTTGTTCAAGATCGATATTCAAAAATTCTTCATTCATTATTTTACTTCGATTTGCTCAGTTCAAGTGCCGGCAATAATTTTGCTGAAACTTCCCCAAAACCAACTCTTACTCCATCTTTAGAGCTAAATCCTCTTATAATTACAGTATCATTATCATTAATGAATTTACGCTCAGTACCATCGTTCATTTTGAAAGGTTTAGTTCCCTTCCATGAAATTTCCAACATCGAACCAAATTCACCCTCGTTCGGTCCAGAAATGGTTCCTGAACCATAACAGTCGCCCAAACGAATATTACAACCATTAATTGAGTGATGCGCCAATTGTTGATTCATGTTCCAATACATGTATTGGTAGTTAGAATTTGCAACTACATTCTCATCTCCATTTTCAGGCTGTATAATCACCTCCAAGTTTATATCTAAATGCTTGTCACCCGTATACTCTAAATATGGAAGCACTTTTGGATCTTGGACTGGTCCAGCAACTCTAAACGGTTCCAATGCATCCAACGTTACAATCCAACACGATATATGCGAAGCAAAGTTTTTGCCTAAAAATGGTCCAAGAGGAACATATTCCCAACCTTGAATGTCTCTAGCACTCCAGTCGTTTAACAAGGCCATTCCAAAAATGAACTCATCAGCCTCAGAAGTAGTTATGTTATCTCCAAGTGGTTTTCCTTCATACGTGAAGAAGGCGGTCTCCAATTCAAAATCAAGTAATTTACTTTCTCCAAATACAGGCTCTTCAGCTGTAGGCGGCTTCATTTGTCCTTTTGGACGATGAAAATTCACACCAGAAGGCATTATTGAACTAGATCTTCCATGATAACCTACTGGAATATGTTTCCAGTTTGGCAATAATGCATTATTTGGGTCACGAAACAAACAACCAACATTAAACGCATGCTGTTCGCTTGAATAGAAGTCCGTATAATCTCCAATCTGAATAGGCATCAAGTTTTCAACCTGATTCATTTCAATTAACACTTGATTAACGTGATGGTCGTTCTTCTGTAAATCCATTTGTGAAACAGAAAACAATTTCGACAAGCGATTTCTCAATTCTCGCGTTCCTTTTTTCCCAGATTTCATAAATTGATTCAATGAATCAGTATCAAAATCCTCAATCGAAAAAGGCAAGTTTTCCAAGTAACCTAAAACAAATAATGATTTAATATCAATTGCATAATCACCAATTCTAGACGCAACACGTGGTTTACCTCCTTGAATTGAAATAATTCCAAAAGGTAAATTTTGAATTGGAAAATCTGAATTAGTTGGTACTTCTACCCATGATTTTAGTTCTGGATTATTTGCTTCAATAATCATTTGTTCCTCCTTAATGTTTGATTAAATATAAAAAATTAAACGTTGAATCTAAAGTGCATAATATCGCCATCTTCAACTACATACTCTTTGCCCTCAACTTTAAATTTACCGGCTTCTTTAACCGCGTTTTCACTTCCCAAAGTGGTAAAGTCTTGATACTTCATAACCTCTGCACGGATGAATCCTTTTTCAAAGTCTGTATGAATAACTCCCGCGGCCTGTGGCGCCGTCATTCCCTTTGTGATTGTCCAAGCACGAACTTCTTTTACACCTGCTGTAAAATAAGTCTCCAACTTCAATAAAGCATAAGCAGAACGAATCAATCGATTTACACCAGGTTCTTCCAAACCAAGTTCATCTAAAAACATTTGACGTTCCTCATAGGTCTCCAATTCGGTAATATCTGACTCTATTTTCGCCCCAATCACCAACACCTCAGCATTTTCATTTTTAACAGAAGCTTTTAAGGCTTCAACATACTCGTTTCCTGTTTTTACTGAACCTTCATCCACATTACATAAATACAAAACTGGTTTGTTTGTAATTAACTGGAACTTTGAAACAATCTCTGCTTCCTTTTCATCAAAATCAAGTGCACGAACAGAAATACCTTCTTCTAATGCAGCTTTAATCTTAACGGCAAGTTCATTTTCCTTCACTACTTCTTTATCTCCAGACTTTAGTACCCTTGCCAATGAAGCCAAACGCTTTTCGATACTTTCTAGATCTTTTAATTGCAGTTCAATATCAATAACTTCCTTATCTCTAACTGGATTGACCGAACCATCAACATGAATTACGTTTCCATCCGCAAAACAACGGACAACGTGAATAATGGCATCAGTTTCTCTAATATTCGCCAAAAATTGGTTTCCTAAACCTTCACCTTTCGATGCACCTTTAACCAATCCAGCAATATCTACAATTTCCATAGTTGTAGGCATCACTCTTTCCGGATTCACAATTGATTCCAATTTCTCCAATCGAGGATCTGGAACCGAAATCGTTCCTACGTTTGGTTCTATCGTGCAAAAAGGATAATTCGCCGACTGTGCCTTTGCATTTGAAAGACAATTAAATAAGGTTGATTTCCCAACATTTGGTAAACCAACAATTCCGCATTTTAACGCCATTAACTTGAATTTTCAACAAAGATAATTGAAAGATGGGAATCAAAAAGTTTTTCAATCGATTCATATCATTAAATATTAAC
>CAJXRM010000029.1 GCA_913059205.1 uncultured Flavobacteriales bacterium | reverse complement strand
CGAGATTTCTGCCTGTCTCGTGGGCTCGGAGATGTGTATAAGAGACAGGCGCAGAGGCTCGATTTTTTCTGTTACCTTCTTTTTTTCTTCCGTTTTCTCAACAAATAATTGATACGGAAACAATCCTACGGCTTTTGGTAAACCACGATTCCAACGGCCTTTTTCATCTTTTTCACGTTCTTCTAAAATTCCTTCTGTATTGCTTCCGTCTCCAGCAGCAACAAGGATATTTTTAAAACTATCTGCCTTTCCACCTAATGCTCTAAATATTTCAAAGGCTCTCTTTTCAACATATTGGTTGATGGCATCGTTAATAGCATTTAAGGTAACAAGTTGATCATTTGTTGTTAAAAAGCGCAACGAAGCCAATTGCATTGCTTTATCATCCAATGTCATATTTGGATTCATAATTACATGCATTTTTGGATGTGGTTGATTTATGTCATTTTTAACTTTCGTTGCGTTGGGCGGTAGACTAGCCATTAACAACGACTCGAAATACGCATATTCGTTTTTATACTGTTTTAAATCGTCTGGCTCATCGCGCTTTGCAGAAAGAACGTTATTCAATTCCCAAACAGCCATTTTGTTCGCAGCTTCAGCAATCAAGCCTTTTGCAGATTTGGCTATCTCTTCCTTTCGTACGATTAATAAATCAGGTTGATTGATAATTAATAATTCAATGGAATCGTAGTTGAGTGATTTGTTCGATAATAGAATTTCAGGGCCTTGATAATCGAAGAAACGTCCAAAATTATTATTTAAAATAGGGCTTTTCTTGACAACATGAAAAAGGTATGCTCTTTCTTCAGGTGTAAGGTCTTCATTGATTTGTCCGAATGATGGAATACTGATTAAACAGATAAAAAAGAGTAGAAATTTTTTCATAGTTACATTTCGTTGCTCGAATATAACAAGAAAAAGCTTTTTTGGTAACAGAAAATGGCGGATTAGTTACTAACAAAAAAGTCCCTTGTTCACAATAAACAAGGGACTAAGTACTATTAATGGATTGTAATTATTTTTTCACAATTGCTTTAGAAGAAGTATTTCCGTTGCTATTAATGTTTAAGAAGTACATTCCGTTTGCAAGAGAAGAAATGTCAATTGTTGTACCATTGTTTAAAGAAGCACTAGAAAGTACTTTTCCGTTTTGACTAACAATTGTATAATTTGCATCTGCACTAAACTGACCTGTAACAGTAATTTTATCTGTTGTAGGATTCGGAGAAACTGTAAAGTTTACTTCAGAAACATTGTTTAATCCCAAATATTGCATTGGATCATCAGAAGCAAGAACAACAGTTTGCTCATCATTAATTACAGACGAAATCATTTTTATGTTTGTCACCATTAAAACTGGCATATTTGAATTCGCAATATCATAATATTCGTGTTGCGTACGCTCAATAATTACATCTGTAGCTCCAATGATTGGCACATTTACAGTTGAAAACGACGAATCTCTAGAAACTAAACGGATAACGTTTGAGTAAGAAACTCCATTTGGTAAATTCAAAGTTCCTTCTCCGTCAATTGTTACATCAATCTCTCCTGACAATGGAGAATCTCCCATACTCGGCACGCTTAACGTTCCACTGAATGCATCATTAAATGAATCGCCATTTGAAAAAGGATAAGTTACTAAAATTGCTTCATCCGTTTCAAACGTTGCAACAACATTTCCTAATGTAGGCTCAACGTATACGAAACCTTGAGAAATTCTTGAAGCAGCAGTTGAATTATAGAAAGTTTCAATTGCTCCAATCTTTAAAGATTTTACTGATGTTCCGAAGTCACTGTAAAATGGTGAAACTGTCGCATCGGCAACTAAGTAATCTCTGGTCTCACCACTGTACGCCTCAAGGGCTGTAAAGTCCCAAGTGATTCCAGTTCCGGTTACATTTTCTTGTCTGTCCACAAACGAATCACAAACATACATTGTTTGCGTTTCTGCTATAGCAGCTTCATTTGCTTGTGTTAAGGATTGAGCGTTACCAATCAAGGAAACAGTTAATGCAGTAAAAAGTAGTGTTTTTTTCATGTTGTTTTTTTTTCAAAATTAAGGATTTCTAAAAAAGAACCCGTTTAAAAGCTAATTATAATTAACAAAATATATCTTTGATACCTCCCTAACGAATAGAACTAAAAAATGGTTGGCGAAAAAAAGTTTAAAAAAATAAGTTGGATTGGTTTAACAGTGTTTATTCTACTTACGGCTTTTTTGGGATATCATTTAAAAGACATTCGTTTTGATTATGATTTCGAGAACTTTTTCCCTTCTCATGACGAAGAAACATCATTTTTCTTTGATTATCGGGATGATTTTCAATCAGATAATGACTTCTTACTTGTATCAATTGAAAATGAATCAGGAATTTTTAATCCTAAATTCTTAAAAAAAGTAGATGAATTCAGTACGGCTTTAGCGGAAGTCAAAAATGTCGAAAGTGTCCGATCGATTACATCAGAAAGCGAACAATTCATTTTTCCGGGAGGATCAACATCTTCAAAGCCATATATCGATTTTACTGATTTTGACGCTGAAAGGGATTCGAGTAGAATTTTCAAGAACAAAGAATTGGTCAATACGTTTGTTTCTGAAAATGGAAAAGCCATTTGTATCTTCATCAAGCACGAAGATTATTTGTCAAAAATTAAAGGAGATCATTTAGTTGAAGACATAGATAAAATCACTCATCAATTAAATATTAAGAATATTCGAATTGCGGGAAGGGCAGTTGGACAAGCTTATTATATAGACAAAATGATTTTTGAATTGAGCTTGTTTATGGGATTAAGCGCCTTTTTGATTGTACTATTTCTTTACATCGCTTTTAAATCTCTCTGGGGTATTTTAATTCCGCAAATTGTCATTGTGGGTTCATTGGTGTGGATTATTGGTGGAATGGGATTGTTTGATGAACCGGTTAATATCATTTTAACTGTTTTACCATCTATCATGTTTGTCGTCTGTATGTCCGATGTCATACATCTGGTTTCAAAATATTTGGATGCTTTGCGAATTGAGAAAGACACTTTTACTGCAATAAAAGTAGCGGTTAAAGAAGTTGGATTGGCGACATTTTTAACTTCAATTACAACCTCTATTGGATTTTTCTCCCTTTATTTTGTTCGTGTTCAACCGATACAGGTGTTTGGTATTATTCTTGGCTTTGGCGTGTTGATTGCCTTTTTCTTGACTTTTTTGACATTACCTATTTTGTTTTACATTTTTCCGGGACCAAAACACATTCGCAATAATAAGTCAAAAGGTCATTTTTGGAAAAGCTTTTTGGAAAAGGGATTTGTGTATGTGATTAAAAAAAGGAAAATGATTTTAATTTCATCCTTTATCATAATGGTTATTAGCATTGTTGGAATGCTTCAAATTGAAACGAACAATTTCATGATGGACGACTTGAAAGAGTCTGAACAGATGAAACAAGATTTTAATTTTTTCGACGATAATTTTGGTGGTATTCGACCTTTTGAACTTTCTGTTCGTGTTAAAGATAAAGACCTTAAAGTTTGGGACAAAGGAATAATTCAACAATTGGATTCCGTTGAAAGTTATTTGGAAAATGAGTTTGGCGTAACAGTGAAGAGTTCATTGGTTAAGATGCTTAAAACCTTAAATCGATCTGGTCACGCAGGAAATGCTGATTCGTATGAAATTCCTACTTCCAATAGTAAAATTAGAACGTATAAGCGCATAATAAAGATTGCTGACAAAGGTCGTTTTGTTTATGGATTTATTGATTCAACCGAACAAAAAACGAGAATTAGTGGTACTATTCCAGATATAGGAAACGTAAAAGCACGAAAAAAGACGGATGATTTTTACGCTTTCCTTAAGGAAAACAACCTCGAAAAAGACATCGAATTTAAGATTACTGGAACAGGATATTTACTGGATAAAAACATGCGCTATTTAGCCATAAGCTTGGTGAAAGGACTAGGGATTTCCATTCTTCTTGTGGCGCTGATAATTGGCTTGGTTTATCGTTCAGGTAGAATTCTAATCATAAGTATAATAACGAATGTTTTACCATTATTGATCATTGCTGGATATATGGGTTTTGCTGGTGTAGAGTTAAAAACGAGTACATCAATCATCTTTACAATAGCATTCGGAATTGCAGTGGATGATACAATTCATTTTTTAGGTAAGTTCAAATATGAATTGATGAAAGGAAAAGGGAAGTTATATGCGCTGAAAAGGAGTTATTTGACGACTGGAAAAGCAATGATTCTTACAACCTTGATTCTCAGTTCAGGCTTTTTCTTACTCGTTTTTTCTAGCTTTTTAGGCACTTTTTATATGGGATTACTTCTTTCAATCACATTTGTTGTTGCTCTTATCGCAGATTTAACTTTGTTGCCGGTTTTGTTGCTGCTCTTTTACAAAGAGAAGACAAAATCAACGAAAGATTAATTTTTTAACTTTGAAAAAAATCAGAATAATAAAACCACTCATCCAATGACAAAAGAAATTAAAAAGCCTTCATTTATTCTCGCAATGATTCCAATCATTGTTCTTGTCGGGCTTTTATTTTTCAATGTGAAAATTTACGGAGAAGATGCGACGTATGGATCCAATCAAATTGCGTTAATCGTTACTACGGCTGTAGCATCTATTATTGGATTATCGCTGGGTTTTAAATGGAATCATCTTGAAGGTGGAATAGTTAAGAGCATAACATCCGCTTTGCCGGCAATATTGATATTGTTGTTGATTGGTGCTTTAGCAGGAACATGGATGATTTCTGGAATTGTTCCAACAATGATTTATTATGGTCTTGAAATCCTTAATCCAAAGGTGTTTTTGGTCGCCGCTTGTATTGTCAGTGCAATCGTTTCTATGGCAACAGGCAGTTCTTGGAGTACAATTGCTACAGTAGGTTTAGCTTTAATAGGTGTTGGTGATGCACTCGGGTTTAGCTTGCCAATGGTTGCGGGAGCAATTATTTCTGGAGCTTATTTTGGCGATAAAATGTCTCCCTTATCTGATACCACAAACTTAGCTCCGGCCATGGCAGGTACGGATTTATTTACCCACATTCGCTATATGGCGTTTACAACAATTCCATCTATAGTTATAACATTAATCATCTTTTTAATCCTTGGTTTCACAATAGAAACAAAATCAGATGCAGCAAATGTTCAGTCGATTTTAGACACAATACAAGCTAAATTTTATATTTCGCCGGTATTGTTATTGGTTCCTGGAATTGTAATTTTTTTAATTGTCAAAAAAGTTAGCGCTGTTCCTGCTTTACTAATTGGTACATTGCTTGGAGCCGTTGCAGCTATTATTTTTCAACCTGGCATAATAGAAAGCGTTTCAGGTGTTCAAGGAAATTATGCGTATGCGTCTTACAAGACTTCTGTTGATTCAATGTTTGGAAGCATTTCAGTGTTAGAAGATGGCAATGAAATGCAAAGACTGCTTTCTACGCGTGGAATGGAAGGAATGATGAATACGATTTGGTTAATTGTGTGTGCTATGGCATTCGGTGGTGTGATGGAAGCGTGTGGATTATTGCAAAAAATTACAAGCACAGTGGTGTCTATTGCCAAATCAACTGGTTCGCTAATTGCCACAACTGCAAGTACCTGTGTGTTTTTTAATGCAACTGCCTCCGATCAGTATTTAGCGATTGTTGTACCAGGAAGAATGTTTGCGGATACGTATCGCGATAGAGGGTTGGCACCGGAAAATTTAAGTCGTACCTTAGAAGATTCAGGAACGGTTACTTCAGTGCTGTTTCCATGGAATACCTGTGGTGCTGCACAATCATCTATTTTACACGTAGCTACAGGAGAGTATTGGATGTATTGCTTCTTTAATCTCATCAGTCCTGTTATGACGGTATTATTTGGTTATTTAAATATCAAAATCAGAAGGTTTGAGCCTTCAGAAATTGCTGAAAACAAAGCGGCAAATTTATTTGTCGACGATTCACTTTAATTCAAAATTATGGATGAACATAAATGTACAGTTTGCTCGTCTAAAATTAAAGGTACGTATTGCTCAAATTGCGGGCAAAAAAGAGGTGAAAAACCGACCAACATTCTTCGCTTGTTTTTGGATTTTGTAGAACAAGTTATTTCCATACAAAAATCAGATTTTGCAACAATGTTGCAGGTAATTAAGCGACCACAATTCATTGTTGAAAATTACTACAACGGAAACACAGGCTACTATTCATCACCTGGAAAAGTAATGCTTTTCACCATTTTGATTTTAATAATTCACATGACGTTTATTTCAAATTTAATTTTGGGTGTGGATTTTTCTGCTGGAGGATTGAATTTAGAGTATACTTTTCTATTCATGTTTATTTTCATTTTTCTTGTTGTTGGTCAATTGGTTTTCTTTAGGAGAGGTTTTTTACTTGCCAAGCATATAATTGCAACAACATATATCGTGTCGACATTCATTACTTTTTTCATGTTGTTTTATTGGATTGTTCTATTAACTATAGGTGAAGATTCAGTATTTACGTTTACAGGGTTTATTCTATCAATCGTCATTTGGCAATCCATTGTGTTTACCAAAAAACAAAATTTTCTAAATTATTTTTTGAATGCTTTGTTTGTTTTGGGATTATTTCTGATTCTAGTTATTGTAATCAGTAATGATTTTAGCCTTAATTCGGCGAATTAAATGGTTTTAAAGCGCCTTAGATTAGCTCGTTTTCTATAGAAACATTAAATTTGTATTCTAATAATTCTGAATTTATGTTTGAAAATTTAACGGAAAAGTTTGATAGAGCGTTTAAAGTCTTAAAAGGACATGGTCAAATTTCTGAAATCAATGTTGCCGAAACCCTAAAAGAGGTAAGAAGAGCATTACTAGATGCCGATGTTAATTTCAAAACTGCGAAAGAATTTACAACAACGGTAAAAGACAAAGCGATTGGTCAAAACGTATTGACAGCGATTTCTCCTGGTCAATTAATGATTAAAATCTGCCATGAAGAATTGGTAGAGTTAATGGGAGGAAATGAAGTTGATATCAACATCAAAGGAAACTTAGGAATTGTTTTGATGTCAGGACTTCAAGGTTCTGGAAAGACTACATTTTCAGGAAAATTAGCCAATTATTTAAAAAATAAAAAGGGAAAGAACCCACTTTTAGTTGCTTGCGACGTGTATCGTCCTGCTGCAATTGATCAATTACATGTTCTTGGAGAACAATTGGGGATTGAGGTTTATTCAAATAAAGAGGAGAAAAATCCTGTTAAAATAGCGGAAGCTGCAATTCAACATGCTAAGGCAAAAGGATTCAATGTTGTAATTATTGATACTGCCGGGCGTTTAGCTGTTGACGAACAGATGATGACAGAAATTGCTGATGTTAAAAAGGCAATTAATCCAACTGAAACTTTATTTGTTGTTGATTCGATGACAGGTCAAGATGCGGTGAATACTGCTAAAGCATTTGATGAGAGAATTAACTTTGATGGAGTTGTCTTAACAAAATTAGATGGTGATACGCGCGGAGGAGCTGCCTTATCTATTAAATCGGTAGTGAATAAGCCGATTAAATTTGTTGGAACTGGTGAGAAAATGGATGCTTTAGATGTATTCTATCCTTCTCGTATGGCAGATCGAATCTTAGGAAAGGGAGATATCGTTTCCTTAGTAGAAAGAGCACAAGAACAATTTGACGAAGAAGAAGCACGTAAACTTCAAAAAAGAATTAAGAAAAATCAATTCGATTTCAATGATTTCCTTGGACAATTGCAACAAGTGAAAAAAATGGGGAATGTGAAAGACTTGATGGGAATGATGCCTGGAATGGGGAAAGCCATGAAAGATGTTGAAATTGAAGACGATGCATTCAAATATATTGAAGCGATCATTTATTCAATGACGGCACAAGAAAGAGCGAATCCTGATTTGATCAATATGGCAAGAAAGAACCGTATTGCAAAAGGTAGCGGGACGAACATCCAAGAAGTGAATAAACTGATGAAACAGTTTGAAGACACGAAAAAGATGATGAAAATGATGAGTAATCCTGCTAAAATGGCTCAAATGATGAAGCAAATGAAAGGCATGGGAGGCGGAATGCCAGGAATGTAATTCATTTTCGAGTCGCTACAATTTTCTTTAAAGCTCGGAATAAATTTTCTTCCATTATATCCACATTTCCGTCTGATAAGAAGAGGTTTTTAACATCACTTAATAAAGTGTCAATTTCATTGTCTGTATAATTGAATTTCTCAATGTTATACTGAATTTTCTGAATGCTTTGGTAATCATTGTCTCTTTTCAAATCAAGATGAACACTTTTGTACGCTTCAGAAGAAACTAAATGTAAAATGAAATCCTTTTCTTCCGCTGTTTCTATAAAGTCTGATTGCGCACAATAAGCCAATAAATAGGCTTTAAATTCTGCTTTTGTCCAATTGGTTTCCATATTTCTTGTTTTTGTTCAAGGTAATTTGTTTTAATTATAAAAACAATGATAAAAGTCATAAATACCTGATTTTCTATTGATTAAATTTAGTGCTTCACCGAAACAAAATAGTATGCCCTTTAATCGTTTTGACCATTCCATTCTCGGAGAAATTCGACCTCGGTTTCAATTGAAAGTAAATTTGAATCCCGAAGAAACTTTAAATCACCTTTCCAATTCAATACCAAAGGATGCCACGGTGAAAGGAGAACGTTCAAATGATTACGTTTTCTTGAGAATACCAAGGAATCTGCAGCATTATTGGTCACCAGAATTGTCGGTGAGAATTGAAAAAGAAGAGTTTACAGAATATACAACTGTTTTTTGTTTGGTTGGCCCACGTCAAGCGGTTTGGGCAATGTTTGCATTTTTGTATGGATTTATATTTTTTGCGTCAACATTTGGTGGAATATACGGCATCGTGAAGTTTCAGAATTCGTCTGAATCATTTTGGTTGTGGACCATTCCTATTGGAATAATTTTGACCTTTTCGATTTTTTTAACTTCCAAAATTGGACAAAATAAAGGGCGAGATCAGATGTTGCACTTAATAAGTTTTCTTTATCACAGTCTTGACGAAGTAACCGAAGTCGAGCGAATAGACGCTTAGTCTGTTTAGCCGAGATAGGATTTCAATTCGACCTTTTCAGCATCAACAACCAAATAAGTATTGTAATTGATCCATTCACCAAGGTTGTAATAAATTGAATTTTCTCCAACTTTAACTTCCATAGGTAAATGACGGTGACCAAAAATGAAATAATCAAAATGGTTGTTTGCCAATTGTTCTTTTGAATACTGAACCAACCATTCTCGATCTTCACCTAAAAAAGTTTCGTCCGAAGTACCAGTTTTGGCTCGACTAGATTTAGAAGATTTATCAGCCAACCAAATTCCAAAGTTAGGGTGGAGGCGAGCAAAACACCATTGACAAAACTTATTCGCAAAGACTTTTTTTAAGAATTTATACCCTTTATCGCCAGGACCTAAACCATCTCCGTGTCCAATAAAGTATTTTTTACCGAAAAATTCGCGTTCAATAGGTTCACGGTGTAAAATAATTCCCAATTCTTTTGGGAGATAGTCGAATATCCACATGTCATGGTTTCCAGTAAACACATGCACAGGAATTCCTTTGTCTGTAATTTCTGCAATCTTACCTTGAATGCGCACGAATCCTCTTGGGATTGCTCTTTTGTACTCAAACCAAAAGTCGAATATATCTCCAACAAGAAAAATTTCACTGGCAGAATCTTCAATTTCGTTCAGCCAAGCAACAATTCTTTTCTCCCGTTTTAAGCTTTCTTCATAATTAGGCGCACCTAAATGAAAATCGGAGGCGAAATAAATTTTCTTTTCGTTTGAAGACATTATTTTCCAAGTAATCGCTCAAGTTCGGCAGTAAGTGCTTCACCTCGTAATTTTGTTTGTACGATTTTCCCTTCTTTGTCGATTAAAACAGTAAAAGGAATACTTGAAACTCCATACATTCTGCCAACTCGACTCGACCATTGTTGAAGGTCGCTAACATGATTTGGCCAAGTTAAATTGTCTTTTTCAATGGCTGCAATCCAATTGTCTTTGTTTTTATCTAACGAAACGCTCATTACTGTAAAACCTCGATCTTTATATTTTTCATATAATCCAACCACATGAGGATTGTCTCGTCTACACGGTCCACACCATGACGCCCAGAAATCAAGTAAAACAACCTTACCGCGTAAATCAGAAAGCTTCATCATTGTTTTACCATCAACCATTAATTCTTCAAAATCCGGTGCAACGTTACCTGGAGCAAGAATATCATTCGCTTGACGTTGTTGTTTCATGGTTTCGTAACTTTCCTGTAACGACTTGATAGTTGGAGATTCTCCAAAAGAAGAAGTCAACTGCGTAACAATAGATTCAAATCCTGCGAAGTCATTTTGAACATCAATTGTATTAATTGCTGCAATTAAAGCAGGAGAGTTTTGGTTTCCGGCAACGAAGGTTCTTTGTTGCGTGAGAAATGTTTGTTGTGCAGCTTGCATTTTATTGGCAATTTCAGGTTGTTTAGCTGGATTTGCCTTAATAACGTTATTTGCAGAATCGGTTAGTTGTTTCCAATCTTCAACAATTTTTAAAAACTTGTACATGTTAGATGATTCCTCAGAATTGACAATATTTACAAAGCTGTTTAGATTCTTGCCATCTCCATAAATTTTCACATCCGAATTGTCTCTTAGAATAATATTAATATTTGTTGTTCCAACTCGTAAAATGTAATAATCCGGCGCTTCAACTTTACCCGTAAATTCAAAGTTCCCGTCTTTTTTTATGGTTGTAGTCAAATCATCGACAATTTTTTGTCCAACATAGTGAGAAATGTAAATTTTATCAGCAGGAGGATTAAATATATTGCCAGAGACTTTTACACTAATTTGTGCAAAAGAACCGATAGACATTCCAATAAAAATAAGCAGGTTTAAATATTTCATAGTTATTTATTTTTCAAAAAGTTCAATCAATTTTTGTTCCAAAGTAGCTCCACGCAATCCAGTTCCAATTATTTTCCCTTCAGGATTAACAAGAACAGTATGAGGGATTCCATCAAAACCATACAGTTGAGGCATTGGAGAATTCCATTGCAATAGGTCACTCACATGATTTGGCCAAATCAATCCATCAGCTGCAATTGCCGCTTTCCATTTTGCCGCATCATTATCCAAGGAAACAGAGTAAACAGTAAAGCCTTTGTTTTTATATTTAGTATATAATTTTACAACATTAGGATTTTCTTGACGGCAAGGCGCACACCAAGAAGCCCAGAAATCTATCAATACATATTTACCGCGTAAGGAAGAAAGTTTAATAACTTTTCCTTCAGGTGATGATAGCGAAATGTCTGGTGCAATTCGTTCTCCAGAACTATTGGCCTTGTAATCATTGTACGCCAATTCAATTTGATATACTTGATTCGCTAAAGTCGCGGCCATTGGATTGCCATTGTACGTTTTGTTGTATGCTTCCGAAACCTTTTGCAATACGATTAGATTATTTGGATCCCAACCTTCAAATCCCATAGAAGGTGTTGCAGCTGAAGACAATACCAAATTAAAAGGATTTGATGGGTCCAGTGACATTTGTTTAATGGCATACGCGTCAACCGGAGCTTTTAAAGCAGTAAATTTTTCTGTCAACTCGTCGTCACTGATTTTACCACGTAACTGCATCAATTTAGCCTGTTCAGTGTGGAAAGTAGAGAATACAGCCATATATCCGTTCATTACCTTTGCCCATTTTGTACCAGACATTTTCGGGTTAGTGGTAAATGTTGCGAAATCAGCAGAGATTTTCAAATAATCTTCAGGCACAAGAGTTACAGGTATAATTTTATCATTTCCTTGACCCAATCGCAATTGATACAATCCAAAACCAGGAATATTACCGATCATTTTAAACTTTCCACTTGCATCAGAAGTGACTTCTGCAACATTGATATTTCCTTGTTGACTGATTGCTTCTAAATAGAATACTGTATTTCCAGCTCCAGAAATTGAACCTTCAATTGTAAAGTTGTCAACCAATTCATCATTTTCACCATCAACAGTTTCAGAAGTATCGTCTCCGCATGAGCTGAGAATGAATAAGGGTAATAAAAATGCTGTAATATATTTTATCATAGTTTTTCTAATGTTTGGCGCATCAACTGATTTGCCGCTTTTGGATCTGCTTTTCCTTGTGAAACTTTCATTAACTGTCCCATGAAAAAGCCAACCAATTGTTTTTCTCCGTTTCTATAACGTTCTACTTCCGTTGGATGTTGCTTTATTACTTCTTCAATAAATGTTAAAATTGAATCTTCGTTGGAATCTTGAATTAAATTATTCTCCTCAGCAATTTTCAATGGAGTAGAAGTGGGATTCAATAACATCTCAGGAAATACTTTTTGAGAAGCAATTGTCGATGAAATTTTTCCAGAATTGATTATTTCAATAAGTTCGGCGATTTTAGCAGGAGCGATAGGGAAGTTTTCCATTTCGATTCCCTTTTGGTTCATGTAAGATTTAATATCTCCCATCATCCAGTTTGCAGCAGCTTTATAGTTTTTAGTCGATTTAATTACTTCTTCGAAATAAAGTGCTATTTCTTTAATGTCCGTTAAATTGTATGCGTCATATGCGGAAAGTCCCAATTCATTTGTATACTTCAAGAATAAATCTCTCGGTAATGCTGGCATTTCAGCTTTGATTGCATCGATTTGTTTTTGATCAATCACCAAAGGTTGCAAATCCGGCTCAGGGAAAAATCGGTAATCGTTGGCAGCTTCCTTTGAACGCATTGAAATGGTTGTTCCATGAAGAGCATCAAAAGATCGCGTTTCTCCGACAATTGTTTCTCCATTTTCAATCGCCATTATTTGACGTTCAATTTCAAAATCAATTGCTTTTTGAACATTACGCATGGAGTTCATGTTTTTAACCTCCACTTTCATTCCATATTCCTTGGCATCAACTAACATGACTGAAATATTCGCATCGCAACGCAAAGAACTTTCTTCCATGTTTCCATCACAAATATCAAGGTATCGAACTAACTTTCTGACTTCTGTTACATAGTTATACGCTTCCTGAGAAGAACGAATATCCGGTTCTGAAACGATTTCTAACAAAGGAACTCCTGCACGATTCAAATCAACAAGCGTGTCGTAAACATCAACATCGTGAATGCTTTTTCCAGCATCTTCCTCCATGTGAATACGCGTTAAGCCAATTGCTTTTTCGTTTCCTTCGTCGTCTTTAATATAGATTTTACCGTTCGTACAAATCGGATTGTGGTCTTGCGTTATTTGATATCCTTTTGGTAAATCTGGATAGAAATAATTCTTACGATCGAAATGTTGGTACTCTGTAATGTCCGATTCACACGCAATTCCCAATTTGATAGCGTATTCAATCGTTTTCTTGTTCATTTTTGGCAATGTACCAGGATGACCAAGTGTAACAACACTCACATTTGTATTTGGCGTGGCACCAAATTCATTGACATCAGAAGAGTACGCTTTTGTTTTGGTCAACATTTGCGCGTGGACTTCTAATCCAATTATCACCTTATATTTAGCTCTAATTTCTGGAGTCATTATACTCTTGCAATAAGTTCTTTCATAATGATGGTCATTTTTGGCTCTTGACGATTTGCCACTTCAATAACATCTTCTAAACTTGTTTCTTCAATTTTTCCTTCAACTCCTAAATCGGTAATAATAGAAATTGCAAAACACGGAATGCCCATGTGGCGAGCCACAATTACTTCAGGAACTGTTGACATTCCAACAGTATCAGCTCCGATCACGCGCACATATTTGTATTCTGCAGGAGTTTCCAAGGTTGGACCTGTTAATCCAGCATAAGTTCCTGTTGCTACACGAATGTTGTTTTCTTTGGCAATTTCTTGTGCCAAGGCAACCATCTTTTTATCGTAAGCTGTTGACATGTCAGGGAAACGTGGTCCCAATTCATCAATGTTTTTACCGATTAGCGGATGCGCTGGAAACAAATTTATATGATCATCGATTATCATAATTTCTCCAACCTCGTAATCAGGATTTACACCTCCAGAAGCATTGCTTAAGAACAATTTCTCAATACCCATAAATTTCATTACACGTACAGGAAATGTTACTTCTTGCATATCGTAACCTTCATAAAAGTGAAAACGACCTTGCATTGCAACGACCTGCTTTCCACCTAACTCTCCGAAAATTAATTTTCCAGAGTGACTTTTAACTGTAGAAACAGGAAAGTTTGGAATGTTTTCGTAAGGTATTTCGTCAATAATATTGATTTCGTTTACTAACCCTCCTAGGCCAGTTCCAAGTATAATTCCGATTGTTGGTTGGACCTTCGTTTGTGTTTGAATATAATCGAATGATTCTTTAAATTTCGTTAACATATTTTTCTAAAAGCAAATTAAATTTTTCCTGTTCATCTATAACTATTGAGATGGACTTGTAAAACCACTTGCGATTAGATTGCTTAACTTCCTTCATTTCCCGAAGGCGCATAAAATCTTTTTCAGTTGTGATAATCACTCCATCCTCGTCAGGTGCAAAAATATCAAATTTTTCATGAATTTCCTTAATATCTTGGGCACTAAAAGGATGATGATCGGGGTATTTAACATGTTTTATAGTAAAGTCTCGATTTAGCTCAGTGATTAAAGGAGCCGGATTTCCAATTCCACTTACCACAATTGCCTTTTTTTCCTTTGAAATATCACTTTTATCAAACGGAATTAGATCGTTGTATTGAATTCTAGAAAAGAAGACATTGTCGTTTTTAAAATCAAGAGACTGACGAATTTCATCTTTTTGTTCCTGTGACAGTTCTTCTGGGCATTTACTTACAACAATTATATCAGCACGATTTTTTCCTGAACGAAATTCACGCAGATTCCCAGCGGGGATAACAAAGTCTTTCGAAAATAAGTGTGAATAATCGGTGATTAAAACATTTACTTTTGCTTTAAATCGCCTATGCTGGAAAGCATCATCGAGAATAAGCAATTGAGTTTCTGGGTGTTTTTGAACTAATTCTTGTGCGCCTAAAACCCGGTTTTCAGAAACATACACCACCGCATTCTTTTTAAATTTGGTTTTATAAAACAACGGTTCATCGCCAACTTTATCCGCGGCAGCGCTTTCTAACACTTCGATTATGCCTGTTGTTTTTCTGCCGTATCCACGACTTAATATCGCTGTTTTAACTGATTTTGATATAAAATGAGAAGCTATGAAATCAACATGAGGTGTTTTACCCGTTCCGCCCATTGATAAATTCCCAACACAAATTGAAGGTATAGAAACAGTTTCAGATTTTATTATCCCTTTATCGTACATCAAGTTTCTTATGGCCAAAATTGAACCATACATCCAACTAAACGGTAAAAGAATTAATCTGAGTTTATTCATTAATTAGCTGTTGTGGTAGTCTGAAAAGCTCTGTTCATCCGCATAATAAAATATACGAACCTGAGCTGTATCATTTAAAAAGTCAATTTTACCAATGTCAAATCGATGAATTGAAAGTCCAGTTCGTGTTTCAAGGTCAGATTTCATCTCTTCGTATTTATCAGGAGTGATTAAATCAATTCGCTCGTAGTTAATCGTCTTACGCGTTAAATGCTTGACAAGCCAAAGGTATTCTAAACCATACGTTAATGCAACTACCGTTACGTTAATTGTTGCTAACTCAACTATACTAATTTGTTTGGATGCCAACGAATTGACAACACTTAATCCAATGATTAAAAACAAATACGTCATTTCCTTAATTTCAATTGCATCAGTCCGGTAACGAATAATTCCGAAAATCGCGAACAGTCCAAGTCCCATACCTGTGTCAATATCTAGTTTTTTCAGACCAAAGCACAAGAAAAAAGTGATGATTCCAATTAAGTAATACGTAAAAAGGTAATCCTTTCTTTTGGTTATTGGATAATAGAGGTAACGAATGATTACCGTTAAAAAGAATAAGTTGATTACAAGCCGAAACAGCAAGGTGTAAATGTCTTCGCTAAATAAAGTCATATCTAAGAAGACATTCGTAGGGTCTATAATCTCTTCTATTTTGGATTTAAGCAACATTTTTTTGAATTTTTTTAATGAATAATAATTTCTTTTTAAATCGGTTGTACTTTAAGTTTTCTTTGTCATGCGTTAAAATCATTCCAATGCAGTATTTACTTAATTTCATTGGACGGATAATGTTCTTTTTCATTAACTTGTAAAAAGTTGAATTTCTGTCCGCTTTAGACTGTTTTAACTCGGCAATAACAATGTCGCTAAGTTCAATTTCCTTGTCTTTCCATTCAAAGCGAATATCAAAATCTAGAGTTACCCGTTCAGATTTATTTTTTTGAATGAGCGTGATGCGTTTGAATTTGTTTCGAAGACTTGGTTTGAGCTGCCCATGAATACCAGTTTCGTGAACAAACGCTTCTTGCACCTCATTCATCTCAGATGGAATTGAATCAGAAGGAATTCGTGTTTTTACAGTTCTTCCATTCACTTTGTGCTTTACTTCTAAAAACTGAATATTTGAATAAACGTACTTTCTAAATCGAACTTTGAAACGATTCGGTTTCTTTCTTTGGTGATCATTAAAAGCTGTTAATACCTTGTCATCGTAATAAAGACTGTTGTATTTGGAAATTGGACTTTCATCAATGACTAAAACTTGGTAATCCTCTTTTAGTGAACTTAAAAAGCTTTCTAAGTCCTCAAAATTGAACGAAAATTTAGTGTCAACTCTGTCCATTAACTTTACATCATTAATATCCTTTAAGCCGATAGGCTCAAATGAACTCAGGATATTTTTGATGACTGATACTGACATTTAGCTCAAATTTAACATAATCATAATAACAGCAATGATTACACTTAAATAAATAATCACTAACTCTTGGATTAGACGATGGAAAAAATGAATTCCTTCGAAGAGAACTAAATTGAATTCAATTGATCAATCCCAAACAGATTTTCATACGGATTATACGCTTTGCTGCTGTATCAACTTTATGTTTGAACTCTTCATTTGAATTGTAAGAACTGGAAATTTCTTTATGTGCTTTTCTGGCATCCAAAGGCATTAATAAAATATCGCAACCGGCGTCGATCGCACGTGTAAAAGCATTTGGAACTCTTACAACTCCGCCCATGTTCATCGCGTCAGTAACGATTAAACCATTAAATCCCATTTCTTTGCGCAACAAGTCTGTTACAATCACTTTTGACGTTGTAGCAGGCATTCCTTTTGTATCGTATATCGCGTTATTTTCTACTGCGATGTGCGCTATCATTATTGAAAGTACGCCGTTTTCAATTAAAGGTGGATAAATATCCAACTCCTTCAATTCACCATTAATCGTTTGAAGTGATTTATGTGTATCACCAGTAACTAATCCATGTCCCGGAAAATGCTTCGCAGTTGCAATGATGTTTTGTTTTTGCGATTGAGCGATAAATGCGTTCGAAAAAGGAACAATGTTCGCAGGGTCGGTTCCAAAACCTCTGTAGCCAACAGTTTTGTTAGCCGCCATGTCAACAACGGGAGAGAAGTTATAATTGATTCCAATGTCATTCAAGTCATTTGAAATCGATTTCGCGACTTCTGTTACTTGTTCTGAACTTGTAATTGTATTTGCCTTTGGAACCTCTTTTGATCCTAATATTTTACGATTAACTAAGCTTGGTTCAGCGTCTGCCGAATATAAAAAAGGTAAGTTTCCGGCTGACTTATTTAATTCATTGAACTCTTTCACCCAGTCGGTAAACTGGTCCTTCGTTCCATTTAACAAAAGAATTCCTCCGATTTGTTCGTCGCGAATAAGTGCTTTAATTGTATCCGTATGTTGACCCAATCTTCCAGCAGCTGGCATAATCAATTGAGCAACAATTTCATTCTGATTTAAAGTGCTGAAAACACTGTCAACTTTTTTGTCTAATTCAGGATGTTCTAAAAGAAATGCCTCAAGATTAATTGCGATAACCTCTTCTTTTTCAGGAGCCGCCTCAATTGTTTCTTCTTGTGCTTGAGCACATGAATTAAAAATAAAAAGTTGAAATAATACTGCGGGAATTAAAATTCTCATTGATGTACAATTTTGTTAAAGTAGCTTCCAAAGTTAACGTGTTTCCACATGGTGTTTTTTGGTAGTGCTATTGTTTTGTTCACAGTTCCATTGTCAATAACCATACCGTATGCAAATAATGGCGAAGAAATCTTCCTTTCAGTGAACAAGGTTGTAGTTCCAAATCGCAAGTCATAAACACAAAGCGTATCGTTTTTCATTTCTGTTGAATAGAAGCCATTCGATAAAAATTTCAATGTTTCGCCGTAATTTTTCCCTTTCCACTTTACCTTGTCGAGCGCTTCATGATTTTTAGGAACAATTTCAATATCATTTGGATTAAAATCGTAAAAAAGTGATTTATAACCAATATAATAGCTCGAATCGCTTTCCGTCAGCATCATCCAATAAAATGATGTGAACGGCATTGGTGTAACGATGGTATTTTTTCCAGACAAACCAGCTGATTGAAAATAGTCATCCGATTTTGAAAGAATTGTAAGTTTTACAATTACTCCCCAGAGAAGATAGAGTGAGGAATAAACGATTCCAGTATAATTTAATCTTCTTCTCCAGCGATTTTCACGCTTTAGAAACAAAGCAATGATTAGAAGTAGAGCAAATGGAAGCGTATACAACGGATCAACGACAAATACGCTGTTAAACGTCCACCTTAATTCAAAAGGCCAGAAAAACTGCGTTCCATAACTGGTGAAAATATCCAACATTGGATGCGTAATGATACTTCCGAAAAACAACCACATCCACAATTTATACTCATACCGTTTCTTGTACAAACGATAAAGGATATATCCGAGAATTGGACTTGCAATTAAAGCGAAAAGTATCGAGTGTGAAAATCCTCTGTGCAAAAGCGCACCTTCAATTGGATGTGCGAATGCACGAATAAATACATCAAGATCTGGAATTGTTCCAGCGACAGCACCCCAAAGTGCAGCCTTTCCGCCCATTTTTTTTCCTGCTATTGCTTCTCCAACAGCTGCTCCGAGTACAATTTGAGTGATAGAATCCATTTGATTTTTTGAAAAGGTAAAGATGGAAAGAAAAATCGCGAAGGACTGAATTGAATTGATAATTTTCGTTAACTTAATACAAATGGAACACAAAAACGCCATTTAATGAACCGATTAAAATGATAACCACTACACTAAAAACATGGGCGGAGGAAGACCGTCCGAGAGAGAAAATGATGCTCAAAGGTCGCTCAGCTTTATCCGATGCAGAATTATTGGCAATATTAATTGGATCTGGTACGCGTGATTTAACAGCAGTTGAATTGGCACGTGAAATTTTAGCCCAATCGAATAATAGTCTGGGAGAGTTAGCTCAAAAATCGATTAAGGAATTGATGAAATTTAAAGGAATTGGTGAGGTAAAAGCAATAACAGTTTATGCTTCTATGGAAATTGCACGGAGAAAAGTATTTCAAAACGAGCGGTTGAAATTTAAAGTGAAAAGCTCTCGCGACGCATTTGACTACGTCAAGGCAGATTTAACTGATTTGATGCACGAAGAATTTTTTGCACTTTTTTTAAATCGTGCGAACGAAATTATCGGGAAAGAACAAATATCAAAAGGAGGTTTATCGGGCACAATAGCCGACGGAAAAGTGATTTTTCATAAGGCCTTGGAATTAAAATCGTCGGGAATTATTCTGGCACACAATCATCCAAGTGGACAATTGAACCCGAGTCATCAAGATGTAAAACTGACAAAAGCATTGGTTTCGTTCGGTAAATACATTGATTTGTATATCTTAGACCATCTTATTGTTACTGACCAGAATTATTATAGTTTTGCTGATAATGGTATGATTTAATAGCCAACTTCAAGTGAAAAAAATTATTACAATCGTGGGGGCGCGACCTCAAATCATCAAATCATCAGCGATTAATCGCGCTATATCCAATTCATTTTCCAATGAATTGACAGAGGTGATTGTTCATACAGGTCAGCATTATGATGAAAATATGTCTAAAGTGTTTTTTGATGAAATGAGCATTCCACAACCACATTACAATTTGAATGTTGGAAGCGGCTCGCACGGGAAGCAAACGGCGCGCATGCTGGAAGGATTAGAGGAAATTTTCTTGAATGAGAAACCAGATGCTGTTTTGGTGTACGGTGATACAAATTCAACGATTGCTGGAGCTTTGGCCGCAACAAAACTATTTATTCCTGTAATTCACGTGGAAGCTGGATTAAGAAGTTTCAATAAAGCAATGCCTGAAGAAATCAACCGTATTGCCTGTGATCACATGTCAACTTTATTGTTTACTCCAACAATTTCTGGAATAGAAAATTTAAAAAAGGAAGGGTTTTCGGTTGATACATCAAATAAAGCGAATGCAAATCAGCCTCATGTGTATCATTGTGGAGATATCATGTATGACAATAGTTTGCATTTTTCAACAATTTCGGATAATAAATCGACATTTTTGAAGGAGCACGAACTTGTAGTGAATGAGTTTATTTTGTGTACCATTCACCGCGATTCGAATACCGATATTAAAGAAAATTTAGAAAGTATTTTTAGTGCATTGTTAGCAATTGCTGAAAATTCTGAAATAAAAATCATTTTGCCTTTGCACCCGCGAACAAAAGGGAAGATGAAGGAGCAATTGAGTGCTGATTTATTGGAATCAATTGGGAGCAGTGAATTCATACAAATTATTCCACCTGCTGGATTTTTGGATATAATCGCATTGGAAAAAAATGCGCGAATGATTATCACCGATTCAGGAGGATTGCAAAAAGAGTCGTTTTTCTTTGAGAAACCGTGCTTAATTTTGAGACCGCAGACAGAGTGGGTGGAGATTGTAGAGAACGGGAATGCCATTCTTACCGACGCAAACTATGACCGAATTATTGATGGGTTTAATACACTCATTTTGAAAGACGATTATTCTTATCCCAATTACTATGGCGATGGAAAAGCAGCCGAATTTATTTGTCAAACCATTGTAGATCAACTGTAAATGGTTACTGTTCTCGTTGATAAAATTACTAGTCGGCTCGAATATACGTTTGATTTCATTTTTAAATCAAGGGGAGTCGAATATCAATTAATTATCAGCCCAGATGAATTCAAGAATGCGTCCGCGCCAAAATTGAATTATTCAAAACATTTAACAAAAGAATTGTACATAGCGCCTAGCGGATTACTTGTTGAAGAAGGACTAAGGTCAAGAAAAATCACAAAAAGTAAATTCAATTCAATTGAATGCCTGGATTTTGAAGGTCAACAAGATATAGTTGCATCAATTTTCTACGTTTTGTCGCGATACGAAGAATATACGTGTCAATCCAAAGATGAACACGGGCGCTTCCCGGCGAAAGAAAGTGTTTTACTAAGATTCGATTGGATTGAACAATGTGTTTGTGATCGCTGGGCAATTGAAGTGTTGAAGTTTATTTCTGCTGAAAATTTGATTGAAAAGAATGAGACTAAATTGATTCCAACCTTCGATATCGACAATACATTTGCCTACAAACTGAAAACTGGAAAAGTAAAATTTTTATCGATATGTAAGGACGTACTAACCTTAAATGTGGGGCGTATTAAAGAACGTCGTGCTGTTAATAAAGGCACGAAAGATCCATACGATACGTTTGATTTAATTCGTGAAATCGGCGCTAAGAATAAAGAAACAAAACTCTTTTGGCTTATTGGTGAACGCGCTGAAAAGGATAGAAATATTTCAGTTGACAATGTAGCGCATCAACAACTTTTAGTATCAATGGATCGTGAAATCGAAGTGAATTTGCATCCAAGTTATCATTCAAATGGAGTAGTGGAAACCATTGAAAAAGAAAAAGTTAAGATTCAATATGTACTGGGAAGAGAGGTTCTTAGTTCGCGTCAACATTATTTAAGATTTGAATTGCCAAGAACGTTTAACGCTTTGCACTCTGTCGGTTTTCAGCACGAGTATTCCATGGGTTTCGCAGAGCGAGTTGGATTTAGAAGCGGAACGGCTCGATCTCATAATTGGTTCAATTTGGAAACGAATGAAATTACGGGATTAAAAATTCATCCATTCGCGTATATGGACGGGACATTGAATGAATACATGAATTTGAATATAGAAGAGAGCAAGCAAAAAGTGAATGAATTGTACAACGAAGTTTCGACTTTTGGAGGAGATTTTATTTTTATCTGGCACAATGAAACGATTGGAGATTATAAAAAATGGAAAGGTTGGTCGGAAGTTTTACACCATACATTAAGTTTGAAAAAATGAATAAGAAAATAGTTTTAACAGGTGCAATTTTAATAGTGGCATCTATTGTACTTGGTGCTTTTGGCGCGCATGCGTTGAGAGAAGTGCTTTTACCTAAGGATTTAGCTTCCTTTGAAACAGGAGTGCGGTATCAAATGTATAATGGTTTGGCCTTGTTGGCTATGGGATTGAATGCGAATGCGTTTGGATTTTCGTTAAAATGGGTTTTTAATTTAATGCTAGCCGGAGTAATTCTGTTTTCAGCTTCGATTTACGGGCTTTCTTTAGATGTTCTTTTGGGGATGGAGTTTAAGTTTTTAGGGCCGATTACGCCACTTGGGGGACTTCTCATGATATTTGGATGGTTTAGTTTAATTTTTAAGTTAGTGCAATCAAAAAAATAGTATGGGAAAAGCGCAAATTACATTTCTTGGAACCGGAACGTCACAAGGTGTTCCTGTGATTGCATGTAAATGTAAAGTATGTCAGTCCCTTGACCCAAAGAACAAACGTTTGCGCTGTTCGGTTTTGATTTCATTTAATAATGAAAACTTTGTAATTGATAGTGGTCCCGATTTTCGTCAACAGATGTTAAGGGAAAATGTGGACACGTTAAGCGGCGTTCTATTTACCCATGAGCACAAAGACCATTTAGCAGGCTTAGACGATGTTCGGGCATTCAATTACGTTGAAAAAAGAGACATGCAAGTGTATTGCACGGAGCAAGTTGAAGTTGCCTTAAAGCGCGAATACCACTATATTTTTAATGGCGATGGATATCCAGGGATTCCTAAAGTGAATTTAAATCGTATCAGCAAAAATGAATCAATTCAATTGAATGCTGAATTGAAGATTGTGCCTATTGAAGTGTTACATTACAAATTGCCTGTATTGGCGTTTAGAATAGGGGATTTCACGTATATAACGGATGCCAAAACGGTTTCTGATGAAGAGAAAGTCAAAATAAAAGGTACAAAAACGTTGGTCGTTAATGCGTTGCGGAAGGAAGAGCATATTTCTCATTTTAATTTAAAAGAGGCGCTTGCATTTATAGACGAAATAAAGCCAGAAAAGGCGTTTTTGACCCACATTTCTCATTTGTTCGGTAAACACGAAGATATCGAAGCTGAATTACCGCCGAATGTGTTTGTAGCTTATGATGGATTAAAAGTAGAAATCGAGTTATAAATTGTTAGATTATTCTAAATTTGCACTACTCAAAGAATTTGAACTATGACCAACGGAATACTAAAAGGAAAGAAAGGAATTATTTTTGGCGCTTTGAACGACCAATCAATTGCTTGGAAAGTGGCTGAACGTGCTCACGAAGAAGGAGCAACTTTTGTATTGACTAACGCTCCAATCGCTATGCGAATGGGAGAGATCAACGAACTAGCTGAAAAGACGGGTAGTCAAATTATTCCTGCTGACGCAACAAGCGTTGAAGATTTAGAAAACTTGATTTCGCAATCGATGGAAATTTTAGGAGGTAAAATTGATTTTATTCTTCACTCTATTGGAATGTCGATAAACGTGCGTAAAGGACGTCACTATACAGATGAAAACTATGATTTCTCAATGAAAGGATTGGATGTTTCGGCATTGTCTTTTCATAAAGTGCTACAGACTTCTATGAAGTTAGATGCAATCAACGATTGGGGATCAGTTTTAGCATTAACGTATATTGCTGCACAACGTGTTTTCCCAGATTACAACGATATGGCTGATAATAAATCATATTTAGAATCGATTGCACGTAGCTTTGGTTACCACTATGGTATCGCTAAGAAAGTTCGTGTTAATACGATTTCTCAATCACCAACAATGACAACAGCAGGAAGTGGAGTGAAAGGGTTCAATGAATTCATCAACTATTCTGAAAAAATGTCACCGCTTGGTAATGCAACAGCTTTGGATTGTGCGAATTATTGTATTTCAATGTTCTCTGATTATACCAAGTATGTCACAATGCAAAACCTTTTCCATGATGGAGGATTCTCCAATACTGGTGTTACACAGGAAGTAATAGAGAGATTTAAAGATTAAGAAGAATATTTTATATAAAAAGCGGCTATTTGGCCGCTTTTTTACTGTTGTCTTGAATTATTTACACTGAAATAATATATGTACGCATAATAAATTAAGAACTTTTAACGTTTTCCCTACGAACCAACAAACAAACTGATCAATGAAACTATTATTAACCGCCTTGCTGCTAATTCCATGGATTGGTTATAGCCAGCCTTTAAAAATCAAAAAGAACCAAAGTGGACTTTTCTCTTGGGGAGTTCGAACTACAATCAGTGCATTTAACGATGGAAGTGCAAAAAATCCAGGAATGGGTGTAGGAGGTCAATTTAGAATTCAAGCCTCAAATCGATTAAATACTGAATGGTTTTTTGATTACATCACTTCACCAATTGACGATGTCGGAACGCGCGTAGATTACCATATTGGATGGAGTGCGATGTATTACATTTTGAAAAATCCAACGCCAAAAGTACGTCCGTACATTATTGCTGGTCATTGCTTCGATTATTCACAACTGAAAGAAACACGAAATCCGAGTAACAAAATGGAAAGAGGAAGTTCTGCGGTTCAAGCGGGAATGGGGACTCATTTCAATCTTTCGGAACGTTTGGACATCTCCTTGACCGCGCAATACATGATGCACTTGGGGAAAGATATTCATGCTCACGTTCATGAGAATGGTGAGTTGGAATTTGAAAAGCACAAAGGTTCGTTATTAGAAGGGCATCTTTTAATTCACGTAGGTATTAATTATAAAATTGTTGACTTATGGGGAAAACAAAAGTAATCGTGCTAATTGCATTAGTATCATCAGTGATGGTACGAGCACAAGAGGAACCGATCCAAGAGAAATACTATGTTCGTCCAGGATTAATTACGTCAACAGCGACAATTTCGCCGTCAATCATGTTGAATAGAAATCAAATCAATTATTATGTTACCGGATTTTGGCAAATTCGTTTTCATAAAAACTTAACATTTAGAGGAGAAGGGCATTATTTAACAGGGGGAAATAAAGATATTCCATATTTCAGAAATAATTTCAGAGGACATTTTGGTGTAGAGCTTCACAAGTCCGTAAAAAACTTCGATTCATACATTGGATTTATGCCTGGGTTTTCTGTTCTTCAATTAACTGAAGATAGGTCTTTAGCGGATGAACAAATGACGCGATTTGTCCCTACGTTTAGCGCTAATATTGGTGTAACATACTACGTGTGGAAGTATTTCAACTTCTTTGCCAATTTCACCTATCTGAACACAACTGTTCGAGGTGTGACACAAACATACAATAGGGCAGACGAAATAATGCTTTCTGCAGGAATTGGTTTTAATATCAACGCGAAGAGATAAAATTTAGGAATTTTCACTAATCACAATAGAAGCGCAGGATGAATAGTCCTGCGTTTTTGTTTAAGGTAGTTTGTAGAAATACTGTATATTTAAATCAATCCAATTGATGTATTTACAATTATGAAAACAGTTCTTTTCGCTTTAATGGCCTTTTCAGGAGCTACGTTTCTCAATGCTCAAGATTTGGATACGCTTTTCTTGTTTTACGAATTAAACGCTGATCGACTGAATTCCTCCGAACAACAAAAGTTAGACAACTTCGTACTTCAAAACAAAGGACAAATAAAGGCAGTTCACATCAATACGTATTGTGACACTTCAGCTTCCACATCATACAATAAAGGACTTTCCAATCGACGTTTAATAAACCTTAGTCCTGCATTTGATTCCATTGAAATTAGCAGTTTTAATACTTACGGAGAAGTCTCCAATGTTAAAGGGCAATACAATGCAGAATTTGCGCGACGTGCAGAAGTAATTTACAGCATCATTCCGAATAATAGTCAAAACGCTATGAATACCAAGGTAAAATCAAGAATAAAAGGAAATGCCTTTGAAGAGTTTATGGCTGACACGACACTCACGACAACCACCATTCGCTTATCGATTTTATTTTACGCAAATGTTGACACCTATTACTCAGAGTTTGAAAGTGAGTTGAAAGAACTCCATGAATTCATGCGCGATAACGAGAATGTAAGAGCTCATATTCGCGGTCACGTTTGTTGTGGTGATGATTATAACTTGTCGTCAAATCGCGCATACAAGATTTACAAATACTTAAAAAGTAGAGGGATTGATCCTTCAAGATTGTCTTTCAAGGGGTATAGCAATAAAATTCCTGAAGTTTCACCTGAAGTAACGGAATATGATAAACTTCGCAATAGGAGGGTGGATATTATATTTACGAAGGAAATTTAGAAGTAATGATTTCAGGAATTATATTTAATTGAACTTGAGTGAATGATTAATAAGATTGGTGTCAGCGCAACAATTGAATAACATGCACCTTCCTATTACCCCTTATTATATTACAAACTAATCTACAATTAAATCGGGAAAGAGTAATTATTCATTAACGCGATTTCCTTCCGAGTCAAAAAATACAGTTTTTTCTATATTTCTGTCTGGGTGGAAGACTTCAAAGAAATGTTGTTTGTCCAATTCGTTGATATAAAAGATATCGTTGTTTAAAGCGTTAAATTCTTTTTGAAATGCCTTGTCCAGTTTATAAATTGAAGCACACAATTTATCGCCTAAAATGGTGCAATCAACGTCGTTCATGTTGCTGACTTTGGTGACAATTTTAGTACACACGCCGTCTCTATTGAAATGAAAGTCTGACCAAATTTAATTGACGTGACCCTCATGTTTCAAAGGAATCATCACGAAATACCTTTGGTAGTTGAATGATGCGATTGTGTATCCTGGTTTGATTTCGCGACCAGCTAAAAAAGTTTTGATACGATTTGCGATATGTGTTGGGACACTGTCTCTAACCGATAGAGTGCCTGATGCGCTATTTCCTCCAGAACCAAATGGGTTACCCGATTGCGAAGATGCACAATGCGAAATTGCGACAATAAAGATAAATTGAATAAATCGAAGTTGTATCAAAAGTAACGTTTTGTTCTACTACTTAAAAACAATCTTCCTATACACAATCGTCACAAAAATGCTATTCATCGTTCCGAGAATCAATAAGGCCAACATGGTAATCGTCATGGTAGTCGAAGCTTTAAATACGGCACGTGGACTTTGAACCATTAAGTCATAAATCTGATCTCGGGTCATGACTTCGAAGTCGGGATTGGACGCTTTTATTTCAGCAAACGATTTAGGATCGTCTAAGTTCTTTGCGATTAACGCTTCCGCCTCTGCTATTTGATGTTGGTTGTAGGCTGGATCAATTTTTTCGTAAAAGAAATACAAGAAAACTGCAACTAAAATGGCGTAAGGAACTCCCGCTGTCATTCCATTCTTGATGTCTTGCAGCATACTTCCAGCTTCTGTTTCACTACGTTTTTGTTTGTATAATCCAACTGCAATGGCCAAAAGAATGCACAAGATGTTAATCATCACACTTGGCAAAATGTTTTGTCCTAAAATCCCTGTAAAATAAAATGCCAAGCGAATAATCATGAAGATTCCGGCAAATATCAATCCTGTCTTTAATGTAATTCTCATACTATTGTTTAAAAAAGAAAAGGGAAGAACTAAATTCTTCCCTTTAAAGATTTTAGCTATTCATTGTAACTAAGAACTCCTCGTTGGATAGTGTGCTTTCCATTCGGGATTTCATAAATTCCATTGCTTCAACTGGATTCATGTCAGCGATGAACTTACGCATCAACCAAATACGTTGCAGAATATCTTTATCAACGAGTAAATCTTCTCGTCGTGTACCTGAAGATGTAATGTCAATCGCCGGGTAAATACGACGGTTTGAAATTTTACGGTCCAATTGTAACTCCATGTTACCTGTACCTTTAAATTCCTCAAAGATTACCTCATCCATCTTAGAACCTGTCTCTGTCAATGCCGTAGCAATGATAGAAAGCGAACCTCCATTTTCAATTTTACGAGCAGATCCGAAGAAACGCTTTGGTTTGTGCAATGCATTTGCATCAACACCACCAGAAAGTACTTTTCCAGATGCAGGAGAAACCGTATTGTACGCTCTAGCCAAACGTGTAATCGAATCCAATAGGATACACACATCGTGTCCACATTCAACCATTCGTTTTGCTTTTTCCAATACCATATTTGCTACTTTTACGTGACGGTCAGCTGGTTCATCAAATGTAGAAGCAATAACTTCTGCATTTACAGAACGCGCCATATCCGTAACCTCCTCAGGACGTTCGTCAATAAGCAATACAATTAAATATGTTTCAGGATGATTGGCTGCAATTGCATTCGCCACATCCTTTAATAGCATCGTTTTACCCGTTTTTGGCTGTGCAACGATCATTCCACGTTGTCCTTTTCCAATCGGTGCAAACAAATCCATTACACGCGTAGACAAAGTTTCTTGTGAATGTCCTGTTAATTTAAACTTTTCACTTGGGAATAGAGGCGTTAAATATTGAAAAGGCACTCTATCACGAATGTAAGAAGGGTGACGTCCATTAATTGATTCAACTTTCACCAAAGGAAAATACTTTTCACCTTCACGTGGTGGACGAATTGTTCCAACAACTGTGTCACCAGATTTCAAACCAAACAATTTAACTTGACTTTGTGATACATACACATCATCAGGAGAAGACAAGTAGTTGTAATCCGAAGATCTCAAGAATCCGTATCCATCTTGCATCACTTCCAATACTCCTTCAGCAGAAACAATTCCAACAAGGTTGTACATTTCTTCTTCCTCTTTCGTAGGTTTAGAGTCGTTTTGCTGGTTTTGTTGGTTTTTGTGACGTTGGTTCGGGTTGTTCTGATTTGCCTTTTGATTATTGGCAGTATTTTTTGCGTGATTGTGAACTGGAACTTTTCTCGCTGTTTTTTGGTCGCCTTCTGTTTCCGATTTCTCTTCTTTCGGGGCGTCCGAATTTTTAGCTAATTCTTGTAAATTCTTTCCAGCAGGTTTATCTTGAGCTGGCTTTTTTCGCTGAACTGGCGTTTTAGCAGCAACAGTTTTTTCAGCGGCATCGTCAAATAAACTTGTTTGAGGTTTGGCTTCTTCTTGTACGCTATCAACAGTATCTGTCATAACCTTCTTGCGTGTTCTCTTTCGTTTAGGTGAATCGTCACTTTCTTTCGAGTTTGAACCGCCAGCAATTGCTTCTATAAGTTCTGGTTTCTTAAAAGTTTCAGTACCTTCTATACCTAACATTTTTGCTAAATCTCTTAGCTCAGGAAGCTTCTTGCTTTCTAAATCGTTTTTATCCATAGATAAAGGTGTAAATCGATATTAATTTGGGTGTTGTAATTTTCTTTTGGAATAATTGCGTTTAAGCCGCCAAAAATAGAATTTTGACTGTGCAATGATACAAATATAATTAAATTAATGAATTAGTGCTTAAAAATTGTTCTTAACAAAATGGTGTTAGTGTAGTTGATATGAAAAAAGTGTTGATGGTTTTCTTTAACCGTAAAGTACACAAAGAATATTCGTCGCTGTTCAATTTGAAGGGAATTTCACCACAAAGAATCAAAGAACACAAAAGTTTTAGTCGAACTACGAGTAATTATTTTAAAGCAATTTATACTGCTGCTTTTCTTGGTTCTCTTTGATTCTTTGTGATTATTCCTTTTCAGCAACGCATTTACTACTTTCCCTTGTAACTTCCTGCCTTTGTGATTTTCCGCTTTGACTAAGGCTCAAACCTCATCAGATTAAATTCTATTTCTTATATTCACCCCATGAGAAATTTAGCGTTGCATTGGAAAATATTAATAGCTATGGCTCTTGGAGTTATCTGGGCATTAATATCAGGTAAATTTGGTTGGAATGAGTTTACTGGAGATTGGATAGATCCGTTTGGAACGATTTTTATCAACTGCCTAAAATTCATTGCGGTTCCGTTGGTCTTATTTTCTATAATAACAGGAGTAGCGGGAATGGGAGATCCAACTAAATTGGGGAGAATAGGTGGGAAGACACTCGGACTTTACCTCGTAACAACCGTTTTTTCCATTTCAATGGGATTAATACTTGTGAATATTTTCTCACCTGGAACACAAAGCAACGAAGAAACGCGATTAAAAAACAGATTACAATATGAATTGTGGGCCGAGGAAAGTGGTGTAAAGGTAAAAGATGGTCGGCACGAATTAGCAACGGCAACACCAGCTCAAATAGCGAACGCGAATAAAGAATTAAGTGCTTCGAAAGAATCAAAAGAATACAAAACTGCCGAGTCAAAGCGACAAAAAGCGGAAGCCGCCAAAACTGGCGATGGACCCTTGCAGCCATTGGTGGATATGGTGCCGGAAAACTTAATCATCTCCATGAGTGACGGACGCTTCATGTTACAAGTCATTTTCTTTGCATTGTTGTTCGGAATATCACTGGCTTTTCTGCCAAAGGAAAAAACGAAAACAGTAAGCGATTTCTTTGAAGGAATGAATGAAGTGTTTGTGAAAATGGTGCACATCATTATGAAAGCTGCGCCTTTCTTTGTCTTCTGTTTAATGGCGGGAGTTTTAGCGAAATCTGCCGATAGCTTGGATGAATTGCTCGGAATCTTTGTGAAATTATTGGGCTATTCGTTAGTTGTTTTGCTAGGATTGACAATGATGTTGTTTTTGTTCTACCCATTATTCATGCGTTTGTTCGGTGTGAAAATCGGCTATCGAAAATTCTTCCAAGGAATGAGTCCCGCTCAGTTTTTAGCGTTCTCAACAAGTTCAAGCGCGGCTACACTACCAGTTACAATTGAATGTGTGAATGAAAATTTGGGAGTTCCTGAAGAATCAACTGATTTTGTCTTACCAATTGGTGCAACAGTTAATATGGATGGAACATCGCTTTATCAAGCAGTTGCTGTTATCTTTTTAGCACAATTCTTCGATGTCGATCTTTCGATTACACAGCAACTTGGAATTGTCGTTACTGCAACGTTGGCTTCTATTGGAGCTGCAGCGGTTCCTGGAGCTGGATTAATTATGTTGATGGTGGTACTAGAATCTGTTGGTTTAAATCCAATGTGGGTGGCAATCGTTCTTCCGATGGATAGAATTCTAGACATGTGCCGAACAGTGGTCAACGTAACTAGTGACGCAACGGTTTCTGCCATTATAGCGAAATCTGAGAAAATGATGGATTGATTTTTCTTAGTTTTGCAGAGATCAAAGGAAAACATGAGTGAACAGGAATTAACGCGAATCAATAAGTATTTAAGTGAAGTTGGGTATTGTTCCCGGCGCGCTGCCGATAAATTGATCGAGGAGGGAAGAGTGACAATCAACGGGAAAGTTCCTGAAATGGGAACGAAAGTGGCGCCAAACGATGATGTATGCGTGGACGGAAAATCTGTGGTAGAGAAAACTAAAAAACGCATTTACATTGCATTCAACAAACCGGTTGGAATCGTGTGTACAACCGATAACCGTCGTGAAAAGAACAACATCATTGATTTTATCAATTACCCAGAACGTATTTTTCCTATTGGTCGATTGGATAAACCAAGTGAAGGACTGATTTTCTTAACAGATGATGGAGACATCGTCAACAAGATTTTGCGCGCTAGAAACAATCACGAGAAAGAATACATCGTGTCAGTGAATCGACCCGTAACGAAAAGCTTTATCCAAAAAATGTCCGGTGGAATTCCAATTTTGGAAACGGTAACAAAAAAATGCGAGGTCGAACAAACCGGCAAATTCCAATTTAGAATTGTTTTAACGCAAGGTTTAAATCGCCAAATTAGAAGAATGTGCGAATTCTGCGGATACGAAGTAACTGCCCTTAAACGGGTTCGAATTATGAATATTAAGTTAGACGTACCAGTTGGAGAATGGCGCTATATCTCGGATGAGGAGATGGATGAGTTGAACCAATTGGTCTCAGATTCTCTTAAAACCAACGATGCAGATTTTTAAGATTTTAGCAATCTTGATCGCTATTCCTTTTTTATTCACTAACTTCAACGTCGATGAAATTTACAGAACTGAACCTTGAAGAAGGATTATTGGAGGCAATCTCGTACATGGGATTTGAAAATGCGACTCCAATTCAAGAAAAAGCAATCCCACTTATTTTAAACAATAGAGATTTAATAGCTTGTGCACAAACGGGTACGGGAAAAACAGGTGCTTTTGTCTTACCGATTTTAAATAAATTGGTGGGAAATGAAAAGACAGAAACAAATACGCTGATTATCGTTCCTACGCGTGAATTGGCCATTCAAATAGAACAACAAATACAAGGACTTTCGTACTTCGTTTCGGTGAGCTCACTTGCTGTGTACGGCGGCGGTGGAGGAAAAGACTGGCAAATGGAAAAGGAAGCCTTGGTTTCTGGAACCGATATTATTGTCGCTACGCCAGGAAAATTACTTTCGCATTTGAAGCTAGGATATGTGAAGTTTGATAAAGTAAAACACTTGGTATTGGATGAAGCCGATCGTATGTTAGACATGGGTTTCATAGACGATTTAACAAAGATTATCTCCTATCTTCCTAAAAATCACCAAACATTATTGTTTAGTGCAACGATGGCACCGAGTATTCGAAATCTAGCACAGAAAATATTGAAGAATCCAGAAACTATTTCTTTATCGATATCGAAACCAGCTGCTGGAGTTGACCAAAAAGTGTATTTGGCGCACGATGACCAGAAAGTGAAAATTGTAGCACATTTACTAGAGGAACGAAAGGAGTATGACAGTATTATTGTCTTTACTTCTACAAAAAGTAAAGTCTCGGAGATTGTAAAATCATTGAAGAGATCTGGTTTTCCTGCAAAAGGCATTTCTTCCAATTTGGAACAAGATATGCGTGAGGAAGTGCTTCGAGGATTCCGTTCTAAACGCATTCGGATATTAGTGGCAACAGACGTAATGAGTCGTGGAATTGACATCAAGGAAATCAATATGGTAATCAATTACGATGTGCCGCATGATGCTGAAGATTACGTGCATAGAGTAGGGCGAACAGCTCGAGCAAATACCAAAGGTGAGGCCGTGACTTTAGTCAACGACAAAGACATGCAACGCATGCGTAAGATTGAAGAACTGATAGAATCTTCAGTCCCGAAATTTAATCCACCAGAAGAATTTGGCGAAGGACCAACGCTGTCTCTTATACACATCTCCGAGCCCACGAGACAGGCAGAA